>DAIUBX010000520.1:0-2875 GCA_036846465.1 Bernardetia sp. | reverse complement strand
ATGATATTTTTCCTTATAATGGTGGACTTTTCAAAACCGATGAGCTACTAGACAGCTTAGAAATTGATGATGCACTTTTGCTTCGTCATACACAAACTATAAGTCGATATGATTTTGATAGTGAGGTAAGCGTAACTATTTTGGGGCATATCTTTGAACATTCTTTGAATGAATTTGAGGAAATACAAGCCGAAATAGAGGGAAAAGAAGTTGAGAAAACGACAACCAAAAGAAAAAAAGATGGCGTTTTTTATACACCAAAATATATCACAAAATATATTGTAGATAATACGGTCGGAAAGCTCTGTCAAGACAAAAAACTAGAGTTAGGTTTGTCAGATGAAGTATTGGAGAAAAATTACGCCATAGAAAACGGAAAACCTATAGGCGATAAAGAAATAAGTAAAGCATTAAAGAATAATATTGAAGACTACAAAAACTGGCTTTTGCAGCTTACTATTTGCGATCCTGCGTGTGGAAGTGGCGCATTTCTGAATCAAGCACTAGAGTTTTTGATAACTGAACATAATTACATTTATGAATTAGAGTTAAAACTAATCGGAACGGCTCTTATTGATATAGATATCGCAAACAAAATTCTGAAAAATAATATTTTTGGGGTAGATATAAATGAAGAGTCAGTAGAAATTGCAAAACTTTCTCTTTGGCTCAGAACAGCCCAGCAAGGACAAAAACTAACCACATTAAATGACAATATAAAATGTGGAAATTCTCTTATTGATGACAAAAAAATAGCAGGAGAAAAAGCATTTGAGTGGAAAAAAGAATTTACGCATATTTTTGAAAAAGGTGGATTTGATATTGTTGTTGGGAATCCTCCTTATAGAATGATTAATGACAAAGTAGAAAGAGATTATTTTTCAGAAAATTATATATCTGTTGAAGGGAGGTTTGATTTATTTGAACTATTTGTTGAAAAATCTTTGACTCTATTAAAAAAGAATGCAAATCTGTCTTTTATTATTCCTAACACCATTTTATCAAATCTTTATTCTAAAAAACTACGTCAATATATTTTTGATAATTATTATTTAGAAGAAATTGTCAATTTTGGCTTAGATGTTTTTGATGACCCAACTGTTCATACTTGTATTATAAAAATAGTAAATAGCAAACAAGAAGATCCAATAGTAAATATAAGAAAGCAAGTAGCTAACATTGAAAATCTCAATTCAGAATATGATTATCAATTTTTTTTATCACAAATTACAAATAATGAAAATCTTGCAATAGACATTTCTTTAGCTCCAAATGAACAAGTATTAACAAATAAACTACAAAAACATCCACGTCTAAATCAATCTTGTTACATTAGACAATGTATAAAAACAGGAGATGATAAGAAATATGTAAAAAAACTAGAAGGTAATTTAATGAAACCTTATAAAAAAACGCTTAGAGGCAAAAGCATTTTTAGATATGCAACAAATGAAAAAGATTTAATTTTGGAATATGGCGATTGGTTAGCTAGAAATTGGAAAAACACTTCATTTTATGAAACTCCAAAAATAGCTATGCGAGAAACAGGAAACAGAATAACAGCTACAATTGATACAGAAAATAGATATTTTTTGAGTTCTTTGTATGCTATTTATCCTAAAGAAGAGCCTACAGAAAATTATTTGAAATATTTGCTTACAATATTAAACTCTAGGGTAGCTAATTTTTATATTGAAAAAATAGCTTTTAACTTAACGAAAGGTGCTTTTACAAAAGTGAGAACAAATCAATTAGGACGTTTACCAATTCCAAAAATCACCAAAGAAGCTCAACAACCTTTTATAGTTTTAGCCAACAAAATGCTTTCTTTGAATGAAAAATTTTCTACTAAAAAAGAACGCTTTTTACGTCGTTTGGAAGCAAATTTTTCGCTAGATAAACGAACTAAAAAACTAGAAAATTTTCACGAACTTGATTTTAGAAGTTTTTTGAATGAACTAGAAAAGAAAAAAAATACACTTTCTCTTTACAAGCAAGACGAATGGCAAGATTATTTTGAAGAAAACAAAAAAGAAGTTTTAGCTCTTTACAACCAAATTCAAGATACTGATAATCAGATAGATAATTTAGTTTTTGAGCTTTACGAACTGACAGAAGAAGAAATTGAAATGGTAAAAGCATTATAATTTTTATATCAAAAAAATCCTAAGAATCTTTACGAACTCTTAGGATTTAAACATATCAATTTTACAAATCGTATTCTATTTTCACATTCACAATACCATCACGGATAAAATCTAGTTCTCTTGCGCCTCTGCTTGTTAGGTCAATGATTCTTCCTGCCACAAAAGGTCCTCTATCATTTATTTTTACTCTTACTTTTTTGCCGTTTTTGAGATTTGTAACCGTTACCATTGTACCAAAAGGCAATGTTTTGTGAGCTGCTGTCAATAAATCTTGTCTAAAAATTTCACCACTTGCTGTTGGTCTTCCTTCGTATTTATCTGCGTAGTAAGAGGCAATTCCTTCTTCTGTATAAGCTGCTGCACTTTCTTCTTCCATAGGTGCAAAAAGCTCATCACAAGACGAAAGTGAGAAAACTAAAAGTACAGAAAACAAAAGTATATTTACTTTGAATTTAAAACTACTTGCTTTATTTGCGTTAAGATTCATATTATAATGATAATTTTGTTAGTGAATAGATTTTCTAAATGGCATTTATTTTATACTTTTTGATTTAGATTTTACAAAAGCCTTACCAAAAAGAATGAAGTGTGCTATTACATATCATTTTTACCTGAATGATTTTTTAAAAAACTAGCTTATCTTTGAATGTTTTTTGATTGCTATCACAAACATTTTTTCAAAACAAATTTTAGAAAGATTAGTATTTTAATTACTTTGAATGGATAAA
>DAIUBX010000519.1:0-2890 GCA_036846465.1 Bernardetia sp. | reverse complement strand
TAGATGGTAATTACGATGAAAAAACGGTTAAAACCGTTAGAAATTTAATTTATTTTACTTACCCACAACTAAAGTTATGGGTTATTTGGGTAATTATTTTTTATAAACATGCCTTGATACATCAACTAAATGCCTTTGTTTTTATGAAAAAGAATAATTCAAAACTCTATATTTTATTTTCGATTGGAATATTTAGTATTTTAAGCTGTCTTTCAGCTTATCAAAGCACCAAACAAACTTCTAGCAACAAAAATACTTCTGAAAATAGTTATGCTTCTCAAATAAAATCATTTCAAGAAGAAATGAACAGCAGTTATAAAAATGCTGAAGAATCTCCTTTAGAAGAAAGTGAACGCAAAACATTCAAATCATTACCTTTTTTCAAAATTGATAAAAACTATAAAGTAGAAGCCAATTTTGTCAGAACTACTGATGGAAAGCCTTTTGAAATGCAAACGACAACAGACAGAAAACCAATTTATCAAAAATTTGGGGAGGTTAGTTTTGAGTTGCACGGAAAGAGATACACTTTGAATGTCTATCAAAGTCAAGATTTGAAGCAAAAAGAAGAATACAAAAATTACTTGTTTTTACCTTTTACAGATTTGAGTAATGGGCAAGAATCCTATGAAGGAGGGCGTTATATCGATTTACAAATTCCAGAAAGAGAAACAGCAGATGGACAAGAACTAGACAAAATTACGATTGATTTTAATAAAGCCTATAATCCCTATTGTGCCTATAATCATAAATATTCTTGTCCAATTCCTCCAAAAGAAAATCATTTGGACGTTAAAGTTTTAGCTGGAGTAAAAATAAAGTAAGAAGTCAGACCTGCAAAAGCAGCGAAGCTAATTATGAAGTTAGAAATAAATCAAATAAAAATAATTTTTTAAAACAGTTAATACAAAAAGTAATTTTCCCTAATCCTTACTTCTATCTTCCAAAATCCAAAACACTATTAAAGCGATACGTTTTGTGAGGCTGAACAGAAACGCCTAATGTTTGATACCCACCATCTAAACATATTTTACGATGCCCTAAACTAGGCACGTCCGAATCAATGAGTAACTGCATGACAATATTAAGAGCGTCAAATTGTCCATACGAACAGCATTCACCTGAAAATTTAGAAACACAACCTGAATTTGAAAGTCGTGTGTGTCCTACATAACCTACTTTTCCTGACGAAACAGCATGACACTTTGCACTTTCAAACAAATCTTTTTGAGGAGAAAGCACACCAACAGGTTGCATATTTTTCATTGTTTTGTAGAGCGAACCTGTATAATAATCGGATAAACTCAAATCTTCATACGAATTCCATTTTGTATATTTTATCAAGAAAGTTTCTGCAAAAAGTGGGGGGTTAAGACGAGCTAAATTGAGATAATAATAAACTAGCTTTTCATTTTCTGTCAGATAATCAGTATTTTGAGCTGTATAGGCAATATTATATTTTGGATTTTTCCATTCTGGAACTACTTCTTGAAATTCTTTTTGATAAGGCTTAATATCTAAAACTTCATTTGATTCATTTACTGCTTCTGTATAATCGCTTATTGTTTCGTCGCCACTTTGATTTTCTTTTATTTCCAAAACTTTTCTATCAAATTTTGTAAGACGAGCCGAAGTTTCGCCTTTTTTAAGTGTTTGAAGAATAGAAACTCCAAAATAATCTGTTTTATTAGAAAGTAAAATCTGCTTTGCTTGGTTATTTGATTGTGATTTTAAGATTGACATCAAAAGTCGCATCCCTGTATTTTCATAATACATAGAAGAAGATGCTCCACTGACTTGAAAGTTTTTACACTCTTCGTCTTTGTTATAACAAGCTGTCAGAATACATTCTTCTCTCATCGGAGAAATCGCAGAAAGTGGGCGCATTCTTTTTAACTCATTAGATAGAGCTTCTATATCTTTTCCAAACATGACTACATAACCGAGTGAGTTTGCGCTGTTCCAATCTGTACATTTATCTAAAAAAGTTTCTGCAAAAAGTGGAGGGTTTAGACGCAAAAGATTTAGAAAATAATAAAATTGTTTCTCTTCTTCATTCAAATAATCTGCATTTTGTGCTGTATTGGCTGAACTATATTTTTGTTGTTTCCATTCAGGAATCCATTTTTCAAATTCATCACATTGGGCAAAAGAATTTTCAGCAAAACCAAAAAATCCTACAAATGATATAAATAATACAAATAAAAATGCTTTTTTCATAATTGAATTGTTTTTTGATGTAACTATCTACTTTTCAATTTTATTGCCAAAAAAGATAATCGCAATTTTATCTAATATACTGTTTAATAAGTTTTAGGTTATTTTTTATACATAAAACAGGTTAAAACCCTGTTCAATTGAAGAAAACAATTCTGAATTATAAATTGGACAGGGTCTGAAGTTTATAGTAAAACTTCATACTACTAGACATTTTTTAGAAAAACACAAATAGGTCAGTCCCAAAGGGCAGACCGTTTACTAAATAGGTTATAAACGGTCTGCTCTACGAGACTGACCTATATAAAAATAATTACTAGATAATATTTTTGTCTAGTAGTATGGTAAAACTTTTGAAACAGTGTAGTAAGTTCAAACGAAAGAAGTAATCTTTAATTTGGTAGCATTATCAATTAACACAAAACCCCTAAGAGTTTTTGAAAATTCTTAGGGGTTTAAAAGTAAAAAATACATAACTAACTTTGCTGCTTTTGCAGGTCATAATTGAATTTAACTTCTCTGCAAAACCATATCTTCCAAAGATTCAATCCAAAGAGGATGCGAATTTAGACTATCTACCATATCCCAACGTTCTCCACCAAGTTCTAAAAAAGCCTCATGATACGTTTCGGCAACTTCTACACTTGTTTCCAAGCAATCAGCCACAAAAGAA
>DAIUBX010000518.1:0-2891 GCA_036846465.1 Bernardetia sp. | reverse complement strand
ATTGTTTGGGATAAAATCTCATTTCTAAAAAAACTTTCCTTTCTTCCTGCTGCTCTAATGGCTGTTTTGGTCGGAACGCTTACTAACGAAATCTATATTCATCTCAATTTTTCATTTTCCTTTCTTGTTCCTTTAACTCCTTCGCATCTCGTAAACCTTCCTCTCACAGAAAATTTAAAAAATATTCAAACTCAATCTAATGTATCTACTTTAGAATTTATATCACTTTCTTTTTCTAGTTTTTGGCAGCAACTTACTTTTCCTAATTTTTCACTTTGGTTTGCACATATCAAAGACTGGGATATTTGGGTCTTGGCTTTTACTATCGGAATTATAGCTAGTATAGAGTCACTTCTGACTGTTGAAGCTGTTGATAAACTTGATCCCTATAAAAGAAATTCGCCTCTTAATCGGGAGCTTTTGGCACAAGGTCTAACCAATACACTGGCAGGACTTATTGGAGCAATTCCAATCACAGCTGTTATTGTCCGAAGTACGGCAAGTGTTGGTGCAGGTGGGCGTACTCGTATGTCTGCAATTGTACACGGACTTCTTCTCCTTATTTCTGTGATTTTTATTAGTCAATATCTCAATCATATCCCTTTGGGTAGTTTGGCTGCTATTCTTTTGGTAGTAGGTTACAAACTTATCAAGCCTTCTATGATAAAAGAAATTTATCATCAAGGAAGAGAACAGTTTGTGCCTTTTATTGTAACGGCAGTAGTTATTTTATTTTCTGATTTACTTATCGGAATTATGGTCGGAATTGCAGTAGGATTATTTTTTGTGATTCGTGCCAACGTAAAAACAGCCATTTCTATCAAACAAATAGCTAGAGATGAAAATCATTTTGAAATTATTTTTAATAAAGATTTATCATTTGTAAATCGTGCTTTTTTGAGAGATATTTTAGCTAGGATTCCTAATCACACAACTGTTTTGGTAGATGGCACAAAGGCAAATTTTATGGATAAAGATATTGAAGATACTATTAAAGATTTTGTAAAGAATGCAGAACAACAAGATATTCAAGTAACACTCAAAAATGTAATGTTTACAAGTTCAGAAGAAGCTATCAAAAAATACGAAAAGAAAAATAATAATGATGAGTTTTTGAAAAAACAAATTTACCTTCGTAAAAAAACAAAACCTCTAACACAAATAAAAAAATAAGTCATGCCAAAATCATATTTAGATTTATTAGAAAGTAATAAAAAGTGGGCAAATACAGTTCAAACCTATAACCCTTCTTTTTTTGAAGACTTATCACAAGGACAACACCCAAATTATCTTTGGATTGGCTGTGCTGATAGCCGTGTTCCTGCATCAGAAATTACAGGAGTAGTTCCAGGTTCGATTTTCGTGCATAGAAATATAGCTAACATGGTTGTTCATACTGACATGAATATGCTTAGTGTGCTTTTTTATGCCGTCAAAATTTTGAAAGTAAAACATATCATTGTTTGTGGACATTATGGTTGTGGAGGTGTAATTTCGGCTATGCAAAAAGAAAAATTTGGCTTTATTGATAACTGGCTTCGTCATATTAAAGATGTGTATCGTGTACATCAACAAGAACTAGATGATATCGAAGACCAAGAACAACGAGCAAACAAGTATGTGGAATTAAATGTTATGGAACAAGTACTAAACCTTTCTAAAATTTCTTTTCTAAATGAAGATTGGGAAAAAAGCGAATTTCCATATATACACGGTTGGGTGTACAGCTTAAAAGATGGAATTCTAAAAGATTTGAATATTACAACAAATACTACAGAAGGTTTGGAGTCTATTTTTCAGTTTAGTAAAAAAACAAACGAAATTTTTTAACTTTGTAGCCCATTTACTCTAAAAAAATAAATAACTCTTTCATAAAAAATAAATAAAAAAATACTTACCTTCTTTTTGAATTCATCAAAACGACTTTAACACCAATACAATTTGAAAACTTTACTATCCAAAATACAAATAAAAATAAACGAGCGTGTATATCTAAAAGACCCGGAAAGCTCTGAACTCGGACGTAAAATCGTGCGTCAAAGTATTGCGCTTATCGATACCATAGGATTAGAAAACTTTACTTTCAAAAAACTAGCAAAAGAAATTGGTTCAACGGAAGCCTCTGTTTATCGATATTTCGAAAATAAGCACAAACTCCTCATTTATTTGGTTTCATGGTATTGGAACTGGATGGAGTATCAGCTTGTTTTTCAAACTAGCAATTTAGAATCTGCTGAAAAAGCCCTTGAAACTGCTATTTCAACACTTTCGAAGCCTATTGAAGTAGATAATCAATACGATAATATTGATGCAACAGCTTTGCATAGAATTGTAGTTTCAGAATCTGCAAAAGCCTATCTGACAAAAGAAGTTGATAACGACAACAAAGAAGGTTACTTTGCAAGTTATAAAAGACTGACACACCGAGTTGCTCAAATGATTTTGAAACTTAATCCAAATTATAAGTTTCCCAATGCTCTTGTTTCTATTATTATGGAAAGTTCGCATCAACAGAGTTATTTTGCTCAACATTTGCCTACACTTACAGAAGTAAAAGGAGATGATAATGAAGAGAGTTTGATAGAATTTTTGAGTGATTTGATTTTCAATGCTTTGAAGGTGGATAGGAAAAAATAAAGTTTTTCAAAATATCTAAAATAGAAAAAAGTCTTTTATCACAAACTTGATACAGGACTTTTTTGATAAATTATTAAAAGTGTAAGTCATTGATTTTCAGTATTTTATTTTATTCACAATTTATCATTTATAATTTACCATTCATTCACTCTATGTATTTTTGATTTTTTTAAGTAGTTTAGGGAGCAAAATAATTTCACTCTAACTCTTACTAAAATTTTATGAAAAATCGTCGCTTATCCAAGCCTATCGAA
>DAIUBX010000517.1:0-2891 GCA_036846465.1 Bernardetia sp. | reverse complement strand
GGAGGAAATGAAGGAATGAATATGGGTATGGGAATGGCTATGGCGCAACAAATGGCTAACCAAATGCAACAGCAGCAGCAAAATCAGAATTTTCAACAAAATCAAAATCAGTCTGCACCACCTCCACCTCCAACAATGGCAGCGTTTCATGTTGTTGTAAATGGACAGCAATCAGGACCTTTTCCATTGCCTCAAATTCAGACCATGATACAAAGTGGAGAAATTACTCGTACTTCGTTTGTATGGAAAAATGGAATGGCAGAATGGGCAGCAGCCGAAAAAGTAGCTGAACTACAAGGCTTTTTTGGAAGTATGCCACCACCCCCACCTCCTATGTAAATCATGTAAAATATAATTTTTTAAGATATAAAGCCTACTTCAATCTTTTTTGAGGGGGCTTTTTCTCATTTATAACTCCCTTCAAAATTATTCTCTTGCAGATTATCAATTAATTCTAAGAGTCCTTTTTGTCCTTTTTTATTGTACCAACGAGTAACCTCTTTTTGTGCTAAAAAATAATGAAGTTGTGCATCTGATGTAAAAAATTGCTCTGTTGTTTGAAGGTCTTTTAAAGAGAATTTTGAAAATGATAAAGAATCTGGATGGGTAGAAGAATAAAAATCTGAATCATTACTTTCTAAATCATTTAAGTTTCGCCAATCTTCTTGTAAGGCTGTCCAATATTCAAAACGCTTATCGACAAGCATTGCCAAACCTTCATCAAACCAAATGGGTATCTTTAGCCTTCTTGTTTTCCATCCTAATCGTTCCATGAGTTCGGCATGACAAAGTTCATGGCTCAACACATCAATATTTGTTCCTTCAGGTGAGAGAATAATATATGCTCCAAAAGGAGTAAGATGTGTCATTCCCGTTTTTACTTGTTGTTTAGGAGTAGTAGAGTTACCAAAAAGTTGCATTACTTCATTACTATTTCCTACCAAAATAGAGGGTTTACTTTCTGTTTTCCCAAAAAGTGAATCAATTCGAAGTCTTGATTTTTGATAAAGAAGAATTATATTTTGACGTTCTTCTTTATTCATTTGAGGATTTACATAAATATCAGTTTGTTCAAAATCTAATTTTTCTAAATAAAAGTCTTTCAAAAAAACACTTCGAATAAGCGTAGGAGCATAAAAAAAAGTAAGTGCAGTAAGCCAAAAAATAAGCAATAAAAAAGCAATCCCTATCCATTTTTTGAGAGAAATAGGAGGTTTGAAGAAGTTTAGCATTGCTTTTTTATCTAAATAGTTGAAAAATTATTTTTTTTAGAATGAAGAAAGCCTTTAAACTAACTTTCTTTTTTCCATTTCAATAATAAAATTATGTTTCAAATCTTGTTGGAATTGTTCAATCATTTCTTGTTCGGCTTCATCAATTCCGTCACTTGCTTTAGCAACTCTTTGTAAAACATCTATCAAATAGGCATATTCTTCATCTTGCCCATGTTGTGTAAATGCATCTAAGGCTTTTTTATAAACATCCTTTAAATCAAGATTTTTGGCAGCTTCATAATTAAACGACCATTTGATTTGAGAAGCCCAAGGATGTCCTTGCAAAATAGTATCTAATGCCTGTATTTCTTCAGGTTGAATGAGTCCATCTGCCATAGCAAGGGCATAAATCAATTCTCCGAAAGCATCATATAAACGTTCTTTATTCATTTTTTTATTTAAAAAGTGGTGTTATTTTTTAGAGCAGAAAAAAATCCTTTCATTATTATAAATAAAAGGATTTTTTGTTGTTTTTGTTTCAATTTCTAATCAATTCTTTAAAGAAAAGAAGAGATTAGGTTATTATACTAAATGATTCAACTTAGATAATAAGCATCGCATCACCATAACTAAAGAAACGATATTTTTCCTTGATTGCTAGTTCGTAAGCCTCCATTACTAAATCATAACCTCCAAAAGCACAATTCATCATCAAAAGAGTAGATTGTGGATAATGAAAATTAGAAATAAGAGCATTACAAATTTTGAATTCGTAGGGAGGAAAAATAAATTTATCTGTCCAGCCCCCATTTTCTTTCAAGTGGTCATTTGCAGAAACAGAAGACTCTAAAGCACGTAAAGAAGTAGTGCCAACAGCACAAATTTTCTTTTTGGCATCGATAGCTTCATTGACAGCTTTTACAGTGTCTTCTCCCACTTCAAAGTTTTCAGAGTCCATTTTGTGTTTTGTCAAATCTTCTACTTCTACTTGACGAAACATTCCTAATCCTAAATGAAGTGTAATTGGGTGAAAAGTAGTTCCTTGTAATTGAAGTCTTTTTTGAAGTTGAGGCGTAAAGTGAAGACCAGCCGTAGGAGCTGCGACAGCACCTTTTTGAGTAGCAAAAATTGTTTGATAACGTTCTTTATCAGATTCTTCGGCTTCTCTACCAATTTCACGAGGAAGAGGTGTTTCTCCTAATTCTTCCAATGTTTTATAAAATTCTTCAGGTTCTCCATCGTATAAAAAACGAATAGTACGTCCTCTTGAAGTAGTGTTGTCTATAACTTCTGCGACTAACTCGCCTTCTCCAAAGAAAAGTTTGTTACCTACTCTAATTTTACGAGCAGGATCGACAAGTACGTCCCAAAGATGAGAAGTAGGATTGAGTTCTCTTAGTAAAAAAACTTCAATTTTGGCATTTGTTTTTTCTTTATAGCCATACAAACGAGCAGGAAAAACCATTGTGTCATTGACAATCATTTTATCGCCCTCTCCAAAATAATCCAATATATCTTTGAACATTTTGTGTTCGATAACGCCTGTATCACGATGTACGACCATAAGGCGAGAGTCATCACGATTATCAGTAGGGTATTGTGCTGTCAATTCTTGAGGCAACTCAAATTTGAATGACGATAATTTATAGCGTTTCGTAGATTTGTAACCAGGTGCTT
>DAIUBX010000516.1:0-2891 GCA_036846465.1 Bernardetia sp. | reverse complement strand
CAGGTTTTGGAACATTACTGACTTTGGAAGAACTTAATTTAGGAGAGAATGATTTTACAGGAGAAATACCTGCTTCGTTGAGTAATTTATTATTATTGCAAAGATTAGATTTGAGTTTTAATTCATTGACAGGTAATTTTCCCACAGGATTGACTGATATTGCAACACTTTCAGCACTTACTTTTATTAGTATTGATTCTAATTTCATTGAAAATGTACCTACTTTTCCAGTAAATAGACCCATTACTCTTAACTTTTCTAATAATAGATTAAAATTAAATAGTCTTGTTCCGAATAATAAATCTCAATATACTTTTACCTATTCACCACAAGATAGTGTAGGTAGTTTTAAGATAATTAATGTCCCACAAGGAGGGACATTTAGAGATACTGTTTCAGTCAATCAAATAAATGGAACGACAACTTATCGTTGGCTTCGTGGCGCAAATTTAATCAGCCAACAGACAGATGATAGCGTTTTAGT
This sequence comes from Bernardetia sp., assembly GCA_036846465.1. Taxonomy (GTDB): domain Bacteria; phylum Bacteroidota; class Bacteroidia; order Cytophagales; family Bernardetiaceae; genus Bernardetia. Next base: position 2,407 of record DAIUBX010000516.1, on the reverse strand, counting down.
AGTCAATAATGCAAATGTTGCAGACCATGAAGGGATTTATACGACCCAAGTAACACACACAGGCGCACCAAATATTACGCTAAATAGAAAGCGATTTGTAGTAAATGTAATTGAATGTCCGTCTAATTTGTGAAGGTACACGATTACCAACACTTGAAGGTTCGGAAGCTGAATTAGGTGAAATTGCATTCTTTTCTTATAAATGGCAACAGGCTTTAGATGGAGATACAACAAACTGGGTAGATGCTTCAAATGGAAATGTTCCAAATTATGCCTTAAATAATTTTGGTATTACGATTACAGATACAGCTTATTTTAGAAGAATTGTTGTTCCTGCTGCTAATCAAGGGTGTAGCAATGATACAAGTTTGAAAGTAAGAGTTGTTATTTTGCCTAATATTACCACAAATACACTTTTTCCATCGATTCAAAATGTTTGTTTGGGGGTTATTCCTACAAATATTTATGGAACTACTTCAGATTCTTCAGTTACAAGTCCATTGCGTTACCTCTATCAAGTTTCATTAGATTCTGGAATTACTTGGATTGATAGCCTCAGAACTCAAAATTTTGATTTTACAGATACACTAGCGACGGCTGATACGGTTCAGTTTAGAAGAATTGTAACAGGTGCATGTGCGCCTGATACGAGTAACATAATTACAATCAATCCAATTCCTCGTCTAATTGCAGATTCTATTTTTGAGAGTCAAACTATTTGTATAAATACTCGTCCAGATACCCTTTTAGGAAGTATTCCAATAGGAGGAGATGGTGTTTATAAGCATTTGTGGCAAATAGCGACACGATTAGATACAGCTGATTGGTTGAGTGTAGATTCAACAGGAAGAAGTTTTGTTCCTCCTATAGCTACCGACACGTTTTATGTTAGAAGAGTCGTTCAGAGTGCTTGTTTTGCCGATACAAGCAATATTGTAGATATTTTTATTTCGCCAGATTTAGGAAATGATACTTCTGCAATTACAGCAACTAGAACACGTATTTGTGTAGGCGACCCAATCCCTACTATCAACGGAACAGCTCCTACTGCACCAACAGGTTTTAGGTATTTATGGGAAGTCTCTTTGGATTCTGCACTTTGGACAAGTGTTGATTCGGTTCAGAACTATACACCAGTAGATTCTACGCTTTTCGATAGCGTTTTTATGCAAATTCCTGATAGTTTTTTGGTAAGGCGTTTGGTAATTGATAGTTGTCGTTCTTATCCTAGTAACGTCATAAAATTATTTATGATAAAACCGATTGATAGTGTCAGTAATTTGATTGCTTACGACAGTACAGGACTTTGTGAAGGAGATACAGCTTGGAGAATTAGTGCTACTGAGCCAACAGGAGGAAATGGGAATTATAATTATCAATGGCAAATATCCTTTGATAGTTTGGCGTGGGCAGATAGAGATGATTCTCTGAATATTTCTCAATTTGCTTTAAATGAGCCTACCTATTTTAGGCGTTTAGTAATTGATAGTTGTAGGACAGATACAAGTAATGTGGTTTTTATTCCTGTTGCAAAACCTTTTGGAGTTAATCAAATTAGCGCACCTTTTACAGAAATTTGTGTTGGAGATTCTACAACTATTACTTTAACAGGAACAGACCCAGAAAATACAGGCGAATATAAATATTTTTATCAACAATCAAGAGATACAACAGCCTGGTTTAGTAGTGGAACTTTTACATTTAGTACAGGAACATTTACAGAAACGCAAACTTTTGTGCCTGATACACTTTTTGGAGGTGCAAATTATTTCCGAAGAATTGTACTAGGAGGCTGTCAGCCAGATAAAAGTAACAGGCTTTTAGTAAATGTAGTTTTGAATGCTAGAAATAATTTCCTTTTTGGTAATCAAACCATTTGTCAAGGCGATACAGCAGCTACTATCACAGCTACTGGAGCAATCGCAGGACAAGCTGGGAATATTATTACGCAATGGGAAGTTTCTTTCGATAGTTTGGTTTGGATTCCTACCGAAACAGATACTGTAACAGCCTATGAACCTATTACACCACAACGGACAACGTATGTTCGAAGGAGTGTCAAATCGGGAAATTGTCCCCCTGATTTTAGTAATGTTGTCAAAATAGAAGTCATTCGATTTATAGAAAATAATGAAATATCTTCTCTACAAACCACTGTTTGTGAGGGTTTTGCAGCCGATACTTTGCGAGGAACTTTTCCAACTCAAGGAGGAAATGATAGTACAGCATATAGATTCTTTTGGCAATCAAGAAGACTCAATGATTCGACTGCCATTTGGCGAACTGTGGGAGGTAATCAAGATTATTTTACAGGAGTTGTAAATTTTGATACAGAATACCGTCGTATTGTAAGTGTTCCATGTTTTACAGATACTTCAAATATAATTTCTCTTCAAATCAATCCTAC
>DAIUBX010000515.1:0-2927 GCA_036846465.1 Bernardetia sp. | reverse complement strand
AAAATGCAAAATTACCATACACTCTTAAAAACAATTTTAGAAGAAGGAACAGATAAATCTGACCGAACAGGAACAGGAACACGTTCTATTTTTGGCTATCAAATGCGCTTCAATCTTCGCAACGGTTTTCCATTACTGACAACAAAAAAAGTCCACTTCAAAAGCATCGTTCATGAGCTAATTTGGTTTTTGAAAGGCGATACAAATATTAAATATTTGAAAGAAAATGGCGTTTCTATTTGGGACGAATGGGCAGACGAAAATGGAAATTTAGGAAGAGTTTATGGCGCACAATGGAGAAATTTTGGTGGAATTGACCAAATAAATGATTTATTACATTCTCTAAAAAACAATCCAGATTCTCGTCGTATGATTGTTTCGGCTTGGAATCCTGTCGATGTTCCGACTATGGCTTTACCTCCTTGTCATACGCTTTGGCAATGTTATGTAGCTGATGGAAAGCTGTCTTTGCAACTTTATCAGCGTAGCGCAGATGTTTTTTTGGGTTTGCCGTTTAATATTGCTTCGTATGCGCTTCTGACGCACATGTTGGCGCAAGTAAGTGGTTTGGAAGTAGGCGATTTGATTATGACTTTGGGAGATGCCCATTTGTATAAAAATCACTTCGAACAAGCAAATCTACAACTGACAAGAGAAGAGCGAGAACTTCCAACTTTAGAATTAAATAAAGAAATAAATTCTATTTTTGATTTTCAATATGAAGATATTGTAGTCAAAAATTATAATCCACATCCTGCTATAAAAGCTCCTGTGGCTGTTTAAAACAACAAAAAATCTAGTTCAAACGTGAACCTTTGAACTAGATTTTTTTATAAAATGAAATTAACTGGTTACTACTTACTGACAACTGCTAACTGTACAATTCACTTTTATCAATTTCAGTAATTTCTTCTTTAAAGATAATTCCGTGGTTTTCTAATTCTGCCAAAATGGGTTCATAAATTTCTCTATGAATTGGAATCTGAACACCTTTTAAATGTAAATTTCCTGTCAAATATAATTTTGCTGCAATCGCTAAAGGAAGCCCTACGGTTTTTGCCATTGCTGTATGCTGACTGTCATCTCCAAAAACGACAAGCGAAGAAGTAAGTTCTTTTGCTTTTCCTTGATACGTATATTTAATTCTGTGCTGCATCAAAATCATATCTTTGTCTTGTGGGTCTAGCGTCCATTTTTCCTCTAAAAGATGTTGCAATATTTGAGCAGGAGAAGCATTTTGAAGTGTTATTTTTTTGTCTTCAAAGAAACCTAAATATTCCCATTGTTTGAGTTTTGCATCAGAAAAATTATAAATTAGTTTTAGTTTTTCTTCTAGGGATAAAACAACATCATACTTGAAAAACATATTTGCAAACTGACGATAGGTAAGTTTATCCGAATTTTCAATTTTATAAGAATCATCTGTCATTCCCAACTGTACAAATGTATCCCAAGAATCACAAAACCCATTTCTTCGAATCGTCCCTCTCAGCATTGTTGGGATATTTTCTAAACCATAAACAGAACGGTATTGCAACGAATCTCTATTGGGATAACCCTCAAATTTATAGTCATCGTCATACTCATTTATTTGAGCAAATTCTTTTGACTCAATTGGCTCACAATAAGAAAACAAGCGATGATAAGGCGCATATTTATATTGATGATTTTGAATAAATTTTGCTGTTCCTTGTCCTGCCAAAACTACATTTCTAGGATTCCAAGTAAATTTATAGTTCCAAGGATTGTTGTCAGATTCAGGAGCTAAAAGACCTCCTGTAAAGGAACGAAAGGCTGTAATTTCTGCTTTTTCATCTTCTGATTGATTATGCTCACGTATTTTGTCTAACACTTGCATTGCCGAAAGATGGTCAATTCCGGGGTCAAGACCGATTTCATTGAGCAATAAAAGTCCTTTTTGTTTTGCTTCGTCGTTTAATTTTTCCATTTGAGGAGAAACATACGAAGCCGTAAAAATAGAGGTAGATTCTTGAACACAAATTTCTGCCACAGGCGCATGTAAAAATGCAGGTAAAAGCGAAATTACCAAGTCAGCACGTTGTGCAATTTTTCTGCAATCTTCTAAATTTGAAACATCAAATTGAAAAGCAGTAGCTCTTTCGTGGTGTTTTGTTTTATTTTGAGCCAGCGAAATATCCAAATCTCCTACTTCAATCTGCCAGTCATTTTCTTTGCTATGCTCTAATAAATAATCGATAAGTGCATAGGAAGAGCGTCCTGCACCAAGTACCACCACGTTTTTCATTATTTTTTTGTTTATTGTGTGTTTTTATTTTTGAAATGAATTTTGGAAAGACAAAGTAAACATAGTTTCAATTCTCTTGCAAAAAAAGTCTGAAAATGTTTTGAATAAAACTAAAAGAACATAAAAAAAGGTTCGAACTAATATGTCCAAACCTTTTTCTAAAAACAAAAATAGATAATTTCTATCCCCCACAACCTCCACAGCCTCCTCCACAAGAACTTCCACACGAAGAACCACATGAGCTACCACAACTACTTCCACATGAACCTGCATCGCTACTTGCAGCGTTATTTTTATCTGTGTAACTCACCAAAGGAGTAAAAGAGGTATCAAAAGCTGCAATTCCGAGATAACAAAAACTCCATTCAGGTTCATACTCATGTGTCTTTACGTTTTCGTGTTTTTTAGGTAGAATTGTATTTTTATAAAAATTGGGTATGATTTCTTTAGCTAATTCTTTACCAAGTGAATGTAAATGAGAAAAACCAATAATAAAAACAATAACCAACGCAACGGCTACAAAAACAAAAGGCTTTCCATTCGATATTCCCATAAAAAGGCGAATCAATCCAACAATCATAAGGGCAGAAAAGACAATACAATTTGTTAGATAGAGTTTGGTAAATGGTTTTGAGGATTTTACAAGCTCTATGAACGTATC
>DAIUBX010000514.1:0-2927 GCA_036846465.1 Bernardetia sp. | reverse complement strand
CTAGTTCAAATTCAGGGTGAAAATTTAGTCTGAATCAAACTTAAGTTTTGCTCAAGTTTTACTACTAGCCTATGCTTCTTGAGTAGGCTGTAAAAAACTTTTGTGCAAAAATCCTTTTGCTACTGCTTTACGCATTGTAGGAAGGATTCCGTTTTTACTGATAGTACGGATTGCAGAAGTAGAAACTTTCAACGTAACGAAACGATCTTCTTCAGCAATATAAAAACGTTTTTTCTGCAAGTTTGGATAAAAACAACGTTTTGTTTTGTTGTTCGCATGAGAAACATTGTTTCCTGTTTGCGTTTTTTTGCCAGTAAGGTCACACACTCGTGCCATAATGAATAAAGTTTATAGTAAAACAAAAAATAGTTATTATGAATAAATTATTTTTGCTTCTCTAAGTTGTAAATATAAATTGAAATACGAGTTGTATTTTTTAATTTCTAAAAGAGGTAAACGCTTTTTTTGAAAATGAATGCGAAATATAAAATGAAGACAAAAAAAAATTTTTTTTTAGAAATTGCATCGTTTCTAAAAGAATTTTTAAAGTACTTTTAAATATTTTTGTCTATTTCTTCATTAAAATCCTCAAATGAGAATTTTAACTAAAAATATAATTTGCTGAGAAGGCTCATTTTCAACTATTTACTCTTTTGAATAGAATTGCAAAGGTAAACTCTTTTTTTGTGAATTGCAATTATTAAAAAGAAAAATTATCATAGATTTGCATATTGATTTTGATTTATCTTTTTGAAATTAACAAATTGATAAAAATTTAAGCAAAAAAAATAAAATATAGTAGCAAAAACGGTAAAAATTGCTATTTTTGTTAGTTACTCGTTCTACTTTTAAATATAGTTGATACTATAATTTTATTACAAGCCAGTATTTTAGATATTCATTTTTTATGGCAGATAATTTATTCAAAAATACCATTTCTGGTACTCAAAATTCTTCTCAAAAACCAGAGCAAGAAATTGAAGAAAATGGAACTACACAAAATTCTACCTTTTCATTTTCTCAGAAAATAAAAGATACTTTCTCGTCTTCTAATCCAGACAATGACAACTCTTCTTCACTTATCCATTTAGCTTCAGCGATTGGTATTTGGGTATTTATTGTACTTTTAGCTGTTTCTTTTGTATCTTTTATTTATACAGGAGAAGCTGACCAGAGCCTTGTTTTGGGTCTATTTTCCGACACACCTACTCAAGAAAAACCTCAAAATTGGCTTGGAATGTTTGGTGCTGTGTTATCTCATTTTTTGATCGAACGTTGGTTTGGAATTGGTGCATTTTTGCTGCTAATTATTGGCACAACTTCTGGGCTGGTTTTGATAAGAAAATATGAACTCAACAAGTGGAAAGAATTATCAATTAGTCTATTCTTTGTGATTTTCTTGATGAGTGCCATTTTGGGTTATTTGGTCTATATGACCGAAACTCAAACAGCTTGGGCATTTCTTTGTGGTGGTATTGGCTATGCTGTTTCTGCACTTTTTGGACAGATTTTTACGCCTGTTTTTATTACTGCTGCCTTGGTTGGTTTTGGTTATTTCTTTGGAAAAGACCGTTTGAATATCGAATTATATACTAATTTTTCAGATAAAAAAGACAAACAAAAAGTTAAAGCAACGGCTCAAAATCCTGTTCCTTCGGCTGATATAGATGCTTTTAAAGAAATTGAAGCAGGTAAAATTCAGACTCCTATTGAAGAGGATTCTGATCAAGAAAATAATACAGAAACAAACCCAATTTCTCCAACGGTAAGAATTGAAGACACAACAGAAAAACAGCCTACCATAAAAATTATAGAAGATAAAAAGCAAGTAAATCAATCTACTGAACCTAAAAAACAATCCTTCTTTGATAAACTATTTGGTCAGAATACTCAAACAGATAAAGAAGAAGAAACAGTACAAAAAGAAAACAAAGAAGAAAATCCATTTGAGAGTGAGAATAAAATCAAAGACAATTTTAATAGACAATTACCTCAAAAAGAACTCAAAAACGAGCAATTTGGAAAAGAAACAGAGAAAGAAAAGCCTACAACTGATTTGAGAAGTGAAATCGAAAAGGCTAGAGAAGAGGCAAACAACAAAAATAAAACTATCAAAAAAGACGGCAAGAAAGAAGAAGACCAAAAAGATAAAGACGGTTTCTTTATTCCATCAGCTAGAGATTTTGGAATTGATGATACTGAGGAGGAAACGAAAAAAGAAGAAGAAAATCCTTTTGCTATTCATATTCCTTCTACCAAAATACCCAAAACAGAACTTCCACAAGAAGACCAAACAGAAAATACAGTACAAAATATAAAACAAGAAAAAGAAACTCCAAAAGAAAATCAAGACGAATTAGATTTGGATTTGCCAATGCCTCCCTCTGTAAGCCGAGTAAGAGATTTGTATGGCGAGAATGTAGAGGAATTAATTGAAGAAGAAAACGGAAAACCTATCTATGCAGGAATAACCCCTTATAATCCGACAGATGAACTTCCAAAATACCAATCTCCTCCAACAGATTTGTTAGATAATCCAGTTGTAAAAAAACATCAAATAGATAAGGAAGAACTCAATGAAACTAAACTTCGAATTGAACAAACTCTAAAAAACTTCAAAATTGATATAAAAAGAATCCATGCAGAAGTAGGTCCGACGGTTACACTTTACGAAATCGTACCAGCCCCCGGTGTAAAGATTGCTCAAATCCGAAACTTAGGAGATGATATTGCGCTTAATCTTTCGGCTTTAGGAATTCGTATTATTGCCCCAATGCCGGGAAAAGGAACTATCGGAATTGAAGTGCCGAATAAAGACAGAGAAATTGTCCCTCTCCGAACACTTTTAGAACACGAATCTTTTAAGCATTCCAGAAAAGAATTGCCTTTGGTTTTGGGAAAAGATATTTCAAATCAAATTTTTATTG
>DAIUBX010000513.1:0-2928 GCA_036846465.1 Bernardetia sp. | reverse complement strand
AACTGCCCATCGAACCCATTAATGAATAATAAAAAAACAATACTTGTTGATTTGCTCCTTCAAAAACATGTGTAGTAAAAATAGTCAAATCTGTTTTTATTACGTTGGCAAGTGCAACCAACAAAAATATAGTAAAAAGGGATTTTTTGATTTTAAAGACGGTACTTTTTGCTTCTTGTGTCAGAATTTGCCAAAATTTTCCTTTCTGAATCAGCATCAACACCAAAAAAGCCGTTATCACAAACACTAAACCCGGTTGAAAAAACGAAAGAGCTTTTAATTTTTCATTTATTTGTAAGGTATAGCTTGAAATCGTAAATTTAGCCACCAAAAGAACCGTAATAAATAAAATATAAGGATAAAAAGTAGCCCACCAAAAACGAATAGGAGGTAAATCTTTGGAAGGAACAAAAAAGAAAAGGAACAAAATTAACCCAAAAGCACCTGCCATTACCGAAGGAAATTCTACAATATACAAGCCCACAAGCATATACGGAATGACAAAACACACTCCTGCACCAGCTATCATTTTCCATTCTTGTTTCCAATTTATTTTTACTTGTTCGGTTTGGCTATACAAAATAGCTAACACAAAAGGCATCAATAAAGCAGGAAAAATATTTAAAAAAAGAGTAGAAGTAATCGTTTCGTTTACACTCGTTATGCCCAAACCTATCTTAAACGGAGTCGCTAATGCCCCAAAAGTAACAGCCGTAATATTGGCAAGAGGTAAAATAACACTCGTTAAAGGACGAAAACCAACAGCCATCATAAGAGGTGCAATCAGCATCGCAGGAATACCAAAACCAACAACGCCCTCCATAAAAGCACACAAAAACCAACACAGAATAAACATAATGGATAATTTGGAAGAAAAACCACCAATTACTTCTGTGAAAACATCAAAATGATTTTGACTGATGAGAATATTGTAAAAAAAATACGCTCCAAAAATAAGCAGTCCCAACTCAAACGTAATCAGTACGCTATTGCCAAGATTAAAATACAAATCATCGGTAAAAGGAACTAAGAACAGTTTGCTCAATACCACAATAACTACGGCTATCAATGCACCGAGCCACAATCTTTTGAAAACAAACACACCAATAAATAATGTAACAATAGAAATAAGTAATATTAAATCTTTCATTTGTAATTTATTATATAATTTTGAGTTTTTTTATTTCTAAATTAATTCTGACTTCTAAAATCTAACTTCAAAACTTTATTTCTATTCCCACCTTTTCCAACTATTTTCATAATATTGAATCAAAATTTGATTATCCAAACGATTTACTTTGATGGAATCTCCTTCGCCTGTTCCTTCAAAATCTATATCATAAAACATATCTTTATCAAAAACAAAAAGTTTTGGTAAGATATCAGGAGCTAAATATTTCAAATCTAATTTTCGTTTTTCCATTTTTCTAGTAATTTCTTGATAGACTTTTTCTAATTGAATTTGAGAAGGAAGCCCAATCGCAGTACTATCATTTTGACTAAATTTTGGATTATTTATTCCCATACTAAATCCCCACATACCAAACGCAGGAACATAAACATTTACAGGTAAAGCCGAAGGAAAGGCTTCTTGCATTGTTTTTTGAATACACCAAAACGGTTTTGGTGCAAAATAAGGCGACGTAGATTGAGTAATCAAAACGCCATCTCTTGACAAAATTTTCTTAGCCAAACGATAAAATTCTACTGAATAGAGTTTTCCCAAAGAAGCCTCATGAGGGTCTGGCAAATCTACAATTATCAAAGAATACTGTTTTTGAGATTCTTCTACAAACTTAAACGCATCTACATTGTGAATTTTTACTTTTGGACTGGCTAATGAATTTTGATTTACTTCTCTAAAAATTCGGTTGTGCTTTGCTAGGTTCGTAATTGCTTTATCCAAATCTACCAAATCAATGCTTTCAATTTCATCGTATTTTAAAAGCTCACGAACAGCCAAGCCGTCGCCACCTCCCAAAATCAAAACATTTTCTAAATGTCCTGTCAGAAGAGCAGGAACGTGTACGAGCGTTTCGTGATAACGGTATTCGTCTAAAGTAGAAAATTGTAAATTTCCATTGATGAAAAGTTGTGTATTTTTCTTGTATTTGGTTACTACAATGCGTTGATAAGGCGTTTGGTCTGAATAAACGATTTCATCTTGATACATCATTTGCTCAAAAAAATCACTTATTTGAAACGAATAAATAAAACCAATAAGTAAAACAGCCATAGAAATAACCGAAAAAGCAAGTTTTGAAGCTGCCTGTTTTAGTTCTTTTCTAAAAATCCACGCATTAAAAATAGCTATTGACAAATTTATCATTCCAATAAAAAAAGCCGTTCGCATAAGTCCCAAATACGGCAAAAGCAAAATGGGAAAAGCCACCGAAGCCACCAAAGAACCCAAATAATCAAAAGCCAAAACATTCGAAATGGTATCTTTCAAGTTGTCATGTTCTTTCAAAAGACGTGTAACAATCGGAATTTCTAAGCCCACAAAAGCACCCAAAAAAACAATAATCACAAGCGCAACAGCATAATAATTGTCTAAAACAGTATAACTAAAATACAAAATCAAAGTAGAACAACCTCCTACAAGTCCTAAAATAGTTTCAATGACAACAAACCAATCTAATAAATTTCGATAGACATACCTACTCAAAAACGAGCCTAAACCCATTGCAGACAAGAAAAGACCAATCGTAATCGAAAAATGAAGAATACTACTTCCCAAAAAATAAGTCGAAATGCTACTTATCAAAAGTTCGTACAAAATTCCACAAACAGCAATCACAAAAATAGAGGAAAGCAGAATCGGAACTTGAACAGAGCGTTTTTTTTCTGATTCAGAGCTATTCGGATTTTGAGATACAGGAGGCGTAAAAGAAGTCGTTTTTTCCACTAGAATTGAGAAAAGTAAGT
>DAIUBX010000512.1:0-2932 GCA_036846465.1 Bernardetia sp. | reverse complement strand
CAGTTTTGCCTCCTGCATTTATCACAGGAAAAATCGTTGATAAAAATGGAAAAGGGATTCAAACACAGATTTTTATAGAAGATTTGGCGACAGGAAAAATTATTTCAACGACACAAAGCAATGCAAAAGATGGCTCGTTTCAAGTTCAGATTGCAGGAAATTTAATTACAAATTCTAATTCCTCAAATTCTACTTCTTCAAAAATTGGAATGTATGCAAAAAAAGAAGGTTCTTTTTCTACTTCTCAAAATATTTCTATCAATCAGAATGGAAATGCAAATCAAGGAAATAAAGTAGAAAATAATGGAAGTAGTGGAAATAATAATGGAACAAATAAAAATCAAAATTCCTCTTCAAATTCTACTTCTAAAACCAATCAAACAGGAATAAAAGACAAGCCAATCATTTTTAAAACCAATCAAAGCCTAGAAATTTATGAACTATCCGAACTCATAAATGACCAAAAAACAGTCAGATTGAATAATTTATTTTTTGATTTTGATAGTTATGCTTTGCAAGAAACTTCATTGCCCGAAATACAGCGTCTTTTTGAAATTTTGAAAGAAAACCCAACTTTAAAAGTAAGCATTGAAGGACACACCGACAACACAGGAAAAGCCGATTATAATTTACAACTCTCAAAAGACCGTGCAAAAGCCGTTTCAGAACAACTTATTTCTTTAGGAATTGATAAAAGTAGAGTGAGTTATGAAGGATTTGGTTCTGAAAAACAAATAGCTGATAATTTTAATGAGGAAGGAAGAGCCAAAAATCGTAGAGTAGAATTTAGACTGTCTAAATAAAGTTAGAAAAAAACAAAACCCACGAATTTATTCGTGGGCATGGTAAAATTCTATAACTGCTTAAAAGATTTTGCAATCGCAATCATTTGTTTTTCAAAAAGAGTTTTTTGATTTTTGGCAGTCCATTGAGCAATTTGATAATACTTTTCTTCTCCTCTTACCAGCGTAAAACTATAATAAACACCAATTTTATCATGTGTTTGTCCTTGAATAGTAAAATTTTTGGCAGCCAAACCATTGATTTCTAAGTCTTCAATTTCTGTTTTGGCACTAATAGTTATGGTTTCGCCAATAGATTGATGGACAATATCTGTGTAGCCTTTCAAATTGGGAGGATAGATTTCTTCTGCATTATTTTCTACTATTTTTCTAGTAAATTCCTTTCTATCTTCTTCTATCACAATAACAAAAAGTTCTTTGTCAAGATTTTGATATTGAAGAGAAGCGTTTGGATTAAGAGAATCAGTTGCACTCAAAAAGTCAGGCAGTTCTAAAGAATAATCGTTGTTGATTTCTATAATTTGGGACATAATTTAATTTTTTAGGTTTTATGAATGTAAAATTAAGTAAATTATACTTGTTTCAACTTTGTTTTATTTCAAAATGAACATTAAAAAAACGCATTCACTTAAGAAAGTAAATGCGTTTCAATTTCTTACTATTTTTTGGGTGCATCTCAAAATGTCGTTTTTTCAATTTTTTGGCTACTTTAACATACAATAGACAGGGTTAAAACCCTATTGATTTACATGTTTTTTAAATTCAAAAAACGACCGTATTTGTAGGTTAAAGGCTTGCCTTTGACTGTATTTTGTTGTTTTTTGAACTGAAAAATGACTGTATAACAAGTCAAAGGCAAGCCTTTGACCTACTAATTTCAAAATTTCGTCTATTTTATAAACTATTTTGGACAATCTAAAATCTGTTTTAGACATGTGGGTAATCGATAGGGTTAAAACCCTGTCCAATTTATAATTCAGAGTAGTTTTTTTAATTGAACAGGGTTTTAACCCTGTTTTTATTTTTTGTCATGCGACACCCGAAGAACAGCGTAGCTAATTTGAGATGCACCCTATTTTTCTTAATCTTTCTTAATAATTCCTGCCGTAAGAATAGCCTCACAAACTAATTTTCCTGCTACGTAGGCTTGTCCTTTCATTTTGGCAATTCCTCTACGAATAGGGTCGACAAGTTCACATTTAAAAATAATGGTATCTCCGGGTAAAACTTTCTGACGGAAACGACAATTATCAATTCCGATAAAATAAGACCAATAATTATTTGGGTCATCAACTGTATTCAAAACCAAAATTCCACCTGTTTGTGCCATTGCTTCTATTTGTAAAACCCCTGGCATAACTGGATTCTCTGGAAAGTGTCCTTGAAAAAAAGGTTCATTCATTGTTACATTTTTCACACCTACTACCGAAGTTTCATCTAAATAAATGATTTTATCGACAAGCATAAAAGGGTAACGATGAGGGAGAATTTTAGATATTTGATTTACATCTAAAACAGGAGGCGTTTTTGGATCATATTTTGGAATCTGAACTCCTGATGCTTTCTCAATTCTTTTCTTTATTTTTTTAGCAAAAGCAACATTTGCAGCATGACCAGGACGAGCGGCCAAAATTTGTGCTTTCAATGGACGACCAACTAAAGCCAAATCGCCAACTAAATCTAATAATTTGTGTCTTGCAGGTTCGTTTTTGTAGCGTAATTCTACATTATTTAGTGTTCCTTCTTTTTTTACTTCAATTTTATCTTTATTAAACATTTTGGCAAGACGAGCCATTTCTGCATCAGACAAAACTCTATCTACAATCACAATGGCATTATCAAAATCGCCACCTTGAATGAGGTTATTGTTATAAAGCATTTCTAATTCGTGCAGAAAGCAAAAAGTACGACAAGAAGCAATTTCTTTTTCAAACTCTGAAATATCATTCAAGGCTGCATACTGACTTCCCAAAACAGGTGAATTATAATCAACCATTACAGTAAGTCTGTAATTATCCAAAGGTAGAGCTGCTATTTCTATATTTTTATCAGCATCTGTATAATGAATACTGGTATCAATTTCGAAGAAATTACGAGGTACATTTTGTTCGTCTAAACCGGCTTCTTTT
>DAIUBX010000511.1:0-2933 GCA_036846465.1 Bernardetia sp. | reverse complement strand
GAGAAAGCACCCAAACACTATCATCTTCTTCTACATCTTCCGAAATACCAGCCATAGCTTGAATGTCTTGGTCAGCTTGTTCGGTGATTACATCTAAAATATCATCAATGGTAATTCTACCCAAAAGCTGTTTGTTTACATTCACAACAGGAATAGCTTCTAAGTCATATTTTTGCATTATATTAGCTACTTCTTCCTCATCTTGATAGGAATAAACCGAAATAACATCAGGCTCATAAATATCTGCAATCTTTGTACTGCTAGGATTCAAAACTAATTTTTTTATTCCAACTCTTCCTAAAAGAACATTATTATCATCAATTACATAAATCGAATAAATTTTCTCTACATTTTCAGATTGTCTTCTTATTTCTTCTATACATTCTACAACAGTCCAATTTATATTTGCCGTAACAAGTTCTTTTGCCATCAAACCTCCAGCGCAATCCTCGTCATAATGCAATAAATCTATTACATCTTGTGGCTCTTCTACATGAGAAATAACTTCTTCTCTCATTTTAAGAGGAAGTTCATTCAAAATATCGGCTGCATCGTCAGAATCTGTATAATCTAAAATTTCAGCAACTTCGGAAGGCTCATAAGTCTGCAAAAAATTAGAACGAATATCTGTATCCAAATCACTAATAATATCAGCACGCACTTGCTCAGGTAAAAGGCTCAAAATATAATGACATTCATCGGTTTCAAGCTCATCTAAAATAGCCGAAATATCAGCCGAATGAAGAATATCAGTTTGAGAGGTTATAAAATCTGAATTTTGAGTCTGTGCAGCTTCTGAAAATTGGTCTAAATAGTCTTGGGTTAATATAAAATTCACACTGGTAGGAGGTTTAAGGGTGGGAAATTTTTTTCAAAGTTAAAGCTACTTTTAGAACTTACAAAAGCAGTCAAGGTTTTTTATAATTTTGATTTCTCCAAAACAAAACCCTTATGCACTTTCTTAGTTCAATATTCAATTAGCTTGTTTAAAATCAATCTAAATTAGCTATATTTGTATCAAAGTAGCTGATAGCTTCCAAGCTATCAGCAATATACTAAAATGCTAAAACCAGACTATTATGCTTACTGCAACAGATAAAAACTTCGATATAAAAAAAATTAGAGAACAGTTTCCGATTCTCAATCAAGATATACAAGGCAAACCGTTGATTTATTTTGACAATGCAGCCACTACACAAAAGCCAAAATCAGTAATTGATGCGCTTTCAAATTATTATTTAAAAATAAATTCGAATGTGCACAGAGGAGCGCATACACTTGCAGAACGTGCCACAGAAGCATTCGAACAAACAAGAAAATCAGCACAACAGTTCATTAATTCTCCTTCTGAAGAGCAGGTCATTTTTACTCGTGGAACAACTGAAAGTATCAATTTAGTTGCTCAATCGTATGGAAGAACATTTTTAAAAGAAGGCGATGAAATTATTATTTCTAGCTTAGAACATCATTCCAATATTGTTCCTTGGCAAATTGTGGCAGCACAAACAGGCGCAAAAATCAAAGTAATTCCTGTTTTTGATAATGGAGAATTGGATATGGAAGCCTATCAAAATTTGCTTTCTGAAAAAACTAAAATCGTTGCTGTTGTTCACGTTTCAAATGCGCTCGGAACAGTAAATCCAGTAAAAGAAATTATCCAAAAAGCCCACGAAGTAGGAGCAAAAGTGTTACTTGATGGCGCACAAGCCAGTCCACATTTAGAAATTGATGTGCAAGATTTAGATGTAGATTTTTATGCACTTTCGGGTCATAAAGTCTATGCACCAACAGGAATTGGACTTTTGTATGGAAAAAGAGAACTTTTAGATGCAATGCCTCCGTATATGGGAGGTGGAGAAATGATAAAAGAGGTGGATTATGAAATTTCTACGTATAACGTTTTGCCGTATAAATTTGAAGCAGGAACGCCAAATATTGCTGATACAGTTGCGTTGAGATTGGCTTTTGAGTTTGTGAATAATCTTACAAAAAGTGAAATTATTGCTCACGAACAAATGCTTTTAGAATATGGAACTCAAAAACTTTCTTCTATAAATGGTCTGCATATTATTGGAACAGCTAAAGAAAAAGCAAGTGTAATTTCTTTTGTTGTCGATGGTGTTCATCATTATGATATGGGTTTGATGCTTGATGCCAACGGAATTGCAATCCGTACAGGTCATCATTGTACACAACCTCTTATGAAAAGATTGAATTTAGAAGGAACAGCTCGTGCTTCTTTTGCACTTTACAATACCAAAGAAGAAATTGATACTTTTGCAGAAACACTTGAAATGGTTATTGAAAGGTTGAAATAAATTACTGTACCCTACTATTTTTTATAGTGTATTATGGTTAAGGATTGGTAGGATTAGCTTCGCTGAACTACGTTTGACAGTATTTAAAATACAGATAAATACAATTTATTATTTGAATAAATCAAATTCAAAGTCGTTTATTCCCAAAAAATGTATTGTCATTCTCTGTGTTCTCTGTAACTCTGTGTTTAATAAAAATAGTCGGGTAGAGTAGAAATAAATCATCTATTAGTTAGAAAAAAGATTAAAGAGAATAATTTTTTCAAACGATTATTCTCTTTTTTGCGTTTTAACTAAATACCAAATGCCAACAAAAATAATTTTATAAAATCTATGAATACTTTAGCTTCTTCTGAAAGTTCGAATAATTTTGGAAAGTTTGAAGAGCTTTACCAAAAAGTAGGCGAATTAAGTCTTCTTGAATTAGAAGAACTGACTACTTATATTTTTGATTTGAGAAAGAAAAAACTTCCTACAGTTCTATCAGAGCAAGAAACAGTAATTATTCAAAAAATTAATGTACCACTACAAAAAGATATACAAGAAAGATTTTAAAACCTTACACAAAAATATTTTGTTAAAGCCTTTTTTAATAGCTTATTTAGCTTTAAATTT
>DAIUBX010000510.1:0-2940 GCA_036846465.1 Bernardetia sp. | reverse complement strand
ATTGAATTTCAGAAACTAAAAATAATTATTTCATTTAATATTCTTAGATTTTACTTTCATAGTGTGCTTTTGTATATTTGTCAAAACCAATTAACAATTCTTGCAATACACAATCTATTATGTCCAATCATTCCCTATCCACCCAAACTGCCGAAAAAGTAGATACTACTTATTTTGATGATTTTTATTTACATACTTATTTTGAAGAAATAAGAAAAAAAGAATATTCAAGATTAGATAAAACTAACCAAACTTATCTTGATTTTACGGGAGGAAATCTATATGCAATTTCTCAATTAGAAAAACATAAACAGATACTAGAAGAAAATGTATTTGGTAATCCACATTCTAGCAATCCAACATCTCATAAATCAACTGTTTTGACCGAAGAAGCAAGACAAAAAGTAATTGATTTTTTTAATGCTCATGATTACTATTGTATTTTTACTGCTAATGCATCTGCAAGTATAAAGATAATAGGAGAAAGTTATCCTTTCAAAGATGGGCAACTTCTGCTTCTGTCAGATAACCACAATTCTGTAAATGGAATGAGAGAGTTTTGTAAAAAATCGAAAAGTTGTGTTACCTATGCACCTATTCATTATCAAGATTTAAGAATTGATGAGATAGCTTTAAATCAATTACTTTCAGAAAACCCTCAAAAAACAAATAAATTATTTTCTTTTCCTGCACAATCTAATGTATCAGGTATCAAACATGACTTGAATTGGATAGAAAAAGCACAACAAAAAGGATGGGACGTACTTTTAGATGCTGCTGCTTTTGTACCCACTTCTCGTTTGGATTTATCAAAAATTCAACCTGATTTTGTTTCAATGTCTTTCTATAAAATATTTGGTTATCCAACTGGAATAGGCTGTTTGTTAATTCATAAAAATAAATTTGACAAATTAAATAAACCTTGGTTTGCTGGAGGAACTGTTAATTTTGCTTCTGTTTTAGGAAATAGACATGTACTTGCACATGCTCATGAACGTTTTGAAGATGGAACAATAAATTATTTAGATATTCCTGCTATTAAAATTGGTTTGGATTATATCGAACAAATTGGCATTGACAAAATCAGTGAACGAATAAGTCAGCTTACACAAATTTTGTTACAAGAACTAAATAAAATAGAGCACAATAACGGAGAGAAAGTCGTTCAGGTATTTGGTTCTACCCAAAAGCAGTATAAAGGAGGTACTATTATCATGAATTTTGCTGATAAAAATAAAAACAACTATCCCTTCACACAAATAGAACAAGTAGCGAATCAAAATTTAATTTCAATTCGTACAGGTTGTTTTTGTAATCCAGGACTAGATGAAATTAACAGTGGATTATCTTTAGAAGATATGGCTAAATATTTTTCTAGCCGAGATAAAGATTTTGAATCCCTATCTAAAAGCGATCATTATAAAATTGATTTTTTAGGGAAAATGCGAGGAGCTGTCAGAATCTCAGTAGGAATAGCAACTGTACAAAAAGATATAAATGTTTTTTTAGATTTTGTACGCTTTTTTCAGAATAAATAACATAAAGAATAAACCTCAACTATGAAAAAATACACTGTTTTTGCCTTTCTACTTTTTTTTTTTATGAACTCTTCTTTTTTAAGTCAAAAAATACTACAACCAACTGCTACCTACAAAATAGCCAAATTAAAATATAACGGAGGAGGAGATTGGTATTCAAACAAGACTTCTTTACCAAATCTAATAGAATTTTGTAATGAAAATCTAAGAACCCAAATCGATAAAGAAGAAGAAGTCGTAGAAGTAGGAAGTGCAGAACTTTTTAGCTATCCATTTGTACACATGACAGGACATGGAAATGTTATTTTTTCGGGACAAGAAGCTCAAAATCTTCGTAATTACTTAATTGGAGGAGGTTTTTTGCATATTGATGATAATTATGGAATGGATAAATTTGTTCGTTTGGAAATGAAAAAAGTCTTTCCAGAATTAGAGTTTATCGAACTTCCTTATTCACATTCTGTCTATACTATCAATTATAAATTTCCAGACGGACTTCCAAAAATCCACGAACACGACGGAAAACCAGCACAAGGTTTTGGACTTATTTACGAAGGTCGTTTAGTTTGTTTTTATTCGTATGAATCGGATTTAGGAAACGGCTGGGAAGATGCTTCTATCCACAACGACCCAGAAGAAAAGCGACAAGCTGCTCTCAAAATGGGAGCAAATTTGGTGCTTTTTGCTTTTATGCAGCTTCAATAAAAATGTATTTGGTATGTTGTACCAAGTATGTTTTTAGTGGTTTTTATTTTGGACTAAAAAATAAGTAGGTTCGTTATAGAACGGACTTTAGTCCGTTTGGCACATTAGCACACAAGAAACGGACTAAAGTCCGTTCTACAGATATACGTAATCTTCGGCTTGTAGCCGTGTATTTGTATTTGGTATTCAAGCAATATATACGATTTAAAAAAGTGCATAGTTAGGCATAATTTTATATTTTTTATTTCTAATTTATTAGATTTGTAATTGTTGTTATAGAACAGAAATACAAAATACAAATACACGGCAGAATGCCGAATACATATTGCTCACTCGTTAAAAACGAGCGAGAGCAATTGTGTTTTACGAGCGAGAGCAGGGGGTGTAATGCTGTGATAGAACCCCGTTCGGCGTAGTGTTCCAATAGCCAAACAAAAAAATAAATGTTGGGCGTAGTCTGCGACTACGACCTATCAGTTTGGCAAATCTTAGATTTGCGAGTGTAGGTAGTTTGTATTTGACAGGTTGTAAGTTTATTTTTTCTACAAAAAACAGTATCTTTCCAATAAAAAATATGAGCGAAAGAGCGTACAGTATCAATAATCCTGATGGTATTTATTTTGTTACTTTTTCTGTTGTGAACTGGATAGATATTTTTATTCGGCAACGATATAAGGATATTATTGTGGAGAGTTTA
>DAIUBX010000509.1:0-2941 GCA_036846465.1 Bernardetia sp. | reverse complement strand
ATTTACCAAAATTTGTCCCGATTGCGTGTCTTGCAAAAGGTCTTGATTGACACGAACACCATAACGAAAAATCATTTCATTGAGTCCCAAATTATACGCAAAAGCATACGTTCCACCTTGTGCAATACTATCCAAATTCATCTGAACTTGGTCAATAAAAAAGAGTAATTTTCCTCCATTCATCAAATATTGGTCAAGCTGATAACGGTCATTATCAGTATAAGAAAGTGTCGGTTTTGCAATGACGATGGCATCGTATTGTAGTAGATTTTGAATCGGATTTTTACTTCCTTTAGTATCTGACTTAAAAGAATTAGACAGATTTTCATTCAAATTTAACCTTTCTACAATATAATTTTCACTCAAAGCCTGTGTAAGCGAAATAAGTCTGTCGTTTGAAAGTTCGTCGTGTCCTTCAATAAAAGCAACACTACTTTTTTGTTTTTTACTTAGTTTTTGAATGGCAGAAATAAGTTCATATTCAATATTTTCGATGGACTGATTGAGCTGTTCTTGTGGAGAAGCTGTTCGATTTCCCTTCAAAAGTAAAACTGGTTTTTCTTTATTTTTATAGGAAACAATAGCCGAAGGGAAAATCAATTTTTGCACTTTTTTACCTTGTACGGTTTCAAAAACGGTTGTAGGTTGTATTCCACGGTCAGAAAGTTGTTGATAATAACGGTTTTGTTCTTCTGGATTGTTAGAAACTTGTTCTGGATTGATGAAAGTAAATTGAATATTTTTACCTGCATACATCGAAAATTCTTCTAGTGTTTCTTTGACTGACTTTTGAAGTCTTTTGAAAGAAGAATTGAGTTCGCCTTCCAAATAAATTTCTATATAAACAGGTTCTTCTAAGTTTTCCAAAATTGTTTTTGAAGATTCTGTAATGGTATAACGCTTTTCGGAAGTCAAATCAAGACGAAAAAAATAGTGTTGAGCAAGAATATTTATCAAAATTAGTCCCAAAAAAAGGACAACTAATTGCATGATATTTTCCCACTTTCTAGTATTGATTTGAAATTTTGAAGAGGAGTTTTGACTATTTTTACTAGACATATTTGGTGATAAAAATTTCTGTATGCTTTTTCTGAACACACTAAAGCGTATTCTACGTCTTATAACGAATTACAAATTTAGTTATTTCTGAGAGTTTGGAAACTGTCAGCTACTTTAATTACACAAAAAAAAGGCTATTCTTTCAAAAAATTAAAAGATAGCCCTTTCTGTTGTATCAGTTCTGGAAAGCTAGAACAAAAAATTAAATGATTGGTGTGCGCTAAAATTGATAAAACAATCGACAATAAGGATTGTAAATTGAGTAATAAAACCGAGTCATTTTGATTTAGAGTTTGTTGCTTTCCAATTCGATTCTAAATAAAGATATAAAAACAAAAATTGTTTTACCTATTTTGCTCTTAAATCTTGTACAAAGGTGCAAAAAAAAATTAGTTAAACAAGTGTTTTTTCTATTTTTTTGAACTGACTGACTTAATTTACTTAATTTTGTTTCATAAACAACTATACAAAGCAAAAAAAGACAATCAAAAGAATACGAAAACGATGAATTTACCCAAAATTACGATAGTTACACCTTCATTTAATCAAGGACATTTTATAGAGGAAACCATAAATTCTATTTTATCACAAGGTTATCCGAACTTAGAGTACATAATTATAGACGGAAAAAGTACAGATAATACAGTAGAAATAATAAAAAAATATGAGAAACACCTCACTTACTGGGAATCTTCAACCGATAAAGGACAGAGTGAAGCTATCAATAAAGGAATGCGAAAAGCAACAGGCGATATTCTGACTTGGGTTTGTAGTGATGATTTGCTTTTAGAAGATTCTTTACATAAGGCAGCTAATTATTTTTTAGAAAATCCTAGTATTTCACTTATTCATGGCAAAACAAAAACATTTGGAGAAGGATATGAAGATAAAATAACGGTAGGTTTTCATTCAGATTTGAGTGTTGATTACTTTACTCACATGGCTTTTCCTCAACCTTCAAGTTTTTTTAAACGAGAAATATTTGAAAAACAAAGTTACGATGTAAATAATCAGAATAATTGGGTAGATGAATCTTTACATTATTGCATGGATTATGATTTACTTTTGAGAACAGTCCTGAATTATGATATTTTGAAAGTAGATACACTTTTTTCTGCCTATCGTCTGCATCCAACAAGTAAAACGGTGAGTGATTGGAGTAAATTTGAAGTAGAAAAAGATAAAGTTTTTTTGAGATTATTAAATACTTTAAAACATAAAAGAGAAGTTCAAAAAGGAATACAATTTTTGAAAGAATTAGGAATTGAATCTGATGAGAATATAATGTATAATTTTGATGAGCAAATAGTCAGTAAAATAGATTTAGATAAAATTATTCAGATGTTTTTGTATCGTAAAATACCTGTGTTATTTGAAGCAAAAGAATATCAAACGGTTATTTTGTATTGTGAGACATTACAAAATAAGTATCCTAATTTTTATAAAAAAATAGACTTAGATTCTATGTATCAGACGAGTAAATATAATTCGCTTTCTTCGTTGGGAAAATTAGGCTGGAAGTTTAAGAAAATTATTTAATTCTTTGTTTATTTTTATTTTTCTTATATTCTTTCAAGTTATCTAAATAGAATAACTTGAAGGAATACAAAACCACTTCTTTACCATTGTAGGTATCGTTTACCAACGAAAAAAAGATAGTTCAAGACTCTTAATATAAAAAACTCTTAAATTCTTTTCTTAATGAAAAAATATATCATGCTGCTTTTAATAGGGTTTGTGATACCACTAAAAGCACAACTCCTCAAAAATCAACACTAAAAAATCCTACTATATAATTTATAAAAATTCCTTAGTTATAGCTAAAACTCTTACGATAAAACCAGTATAAAAAAAATATTTATCTATTATTATATAATAATAA
>DAIUBX010000508.1:0-2944 GCA_036846465.1 Bernardetia sp. | reverse complement strand
TAGTCTCTTTGTCGTCGGTGGGACACCGACAACAGCAAAGAAAATAGTCGTCGGTGGCAACACCGACAACAAAACCAGATATGCTCCTTTTGCAGATTTCATAAAAACAGGAGTTCCTCCGACAGTTTGAAGAGTGTTACTTCTTGCATTTATTTTTTGATTTTCTGTATTGAATAATTCTTTTCTCATTGATTACAATGAGTATAAAAATAGGAATTTAATTGTTTGGATTAAGAAGTCTTTAGGTAAAAAAATTTCTTGTCATTTCTTTGCCTTTACGTTTTAAAAAAATAAGTTAAATCAAGTTAAAGATGAATTATTTTTGTAAACTATACAAGAAACTCAAAACTTACAGATAATAAAAATAGTAAAGTCTATAAACTAAAGACCAACTTATCAACTTAGGTTAATAAGTGAATCACAAAAGCAACTTTTACAAACAAACTTGCGTCTTCGTCATTTGTAATACAGAACTTCCGAAACACAAATAAAGCATACAAACTATTCACTAAATCAATACTTCTATTTCTCAATTTTTTAATCCTTATGAAACTAAATTATACGCATTTTTTATGCGTTTTGTCCACGCTATTATTAACTTTTGCTTTTTCTTTATTTTATCAAAACTCAGCTTATGCACAAGAAACTCGCTATACACTAAGTGGAAAAATTAGAGATGCAGCCAATGGAGAAGAACTCATTGGAGCAACAGTTTTGGTAGAAAAAATGCCGGGAACAGGTGCAGTAGCCAACGAATATGGCTTTTATTCTTTGACACTTCCGACAACAAAATATAGAATTATAGTTTCTTATATCGGCTTTGAAAATCAAATTTTTGAAGTAGATTTGACCAAAGACATAACACTCAATATAGAAATGAGTGAAGCCAAAAACTTAAAAGAAGTAGTCATTACAAGTGAGCGTGATGCTGATGCCAATATAACCGAAGTACAAATGAGTACGCAAGTATTGGAAGTAGAGCAAGTAAAAAAACTACCTGCTCTTTTGGGAGAAGTTGATGTTTTGCGTACGCTTACTCTTTTACCAGGGGTTCAGAGTGCAGGAGAAGGCACAGGAGGGATTTTTGTTCGTGGTGGTGCAAATGACCAAAATCTGATTCTTTTAGATGATGCGCCAGTTTATAATGCGTCACATTTGCTTGGTTTTTTCTCTGTTTTTAATCCTGATGCCATCAAAAGTGTAAAACTCTACAAAGGTGGAATTCCTGCACAATACGGAGGACGTTTGTCGTCTATTATTGATATTCGTATGAAAAATGGTAACAACAAAAAATTCAATGC
The DNA here is from genome assembly GCA_036846465.1 of Bernardetia sp. Lineage (GTDB taxonomy): Bacteria > Bacteroidota > Bacteroidia > Cytophagales > Bernardetiaceae > Bernardetia. The sequence continues at coordinate 1,643 of DAIUBX010000508.1, read as the reverse complement.
TTCTGGTGGAGTAGGAACAATTTCTAGTCGTTTGACCGTTGAAGCTCCTATTAATGATAAAAGTTCGTTTATTTTGTCTGGGCGAAGAACGTATGCTGACCAATTCTTGAGGTTTGCCAATGACACTGCTCTTAGAGAAAATAAATTATATTTTTATGATTTTAATGCCAAGGCAAATTATGAAATTTCGGATAAAGACCGTATTTACTTGTCAGGTTATTTTGGTAGAGATGTCTTTAAATTTGGAGAGGGTTTTGGTCTGAATTGGGGAAATGCAACGGCAACTTTGCGTTGGAATCATATTTTTAATCAAAAATTATTCTTAAATACAACAGCCGTTTATAGTAGTTTTGATTATGGTTTTGATATCAACGATGGCGCACAAAATTTTACTTGGAGGTCAGGAATTACGGATTATTCTATCAAAATGGATTTTGATTATTTTATCAATCCTAAAAACACAATGACTTTCGGAACAGAAAATATTTATCATCATTTCAATCCAGCCGAAATAAAACCTCAAAATGATGAATCTATTTTTAATGAATTTTTATTGACAGATAAATTTGCCTTCGAAAATGCTTTTTATGTTGCCAATGAACAAAAAGTGAGCGAAAAAATAATTCTTCAATACGGTTTACGTTTTTCTATGTTCCAAAATGTAGGAAAAACAGAAGAATACGAATATGCAGAAGGACAGCCCAAAACAGATGCAAATATTACCGATACGCTGCGTTATGGTAGGTTAGAGCCGTATAGTTTTTATGCAGGTTTTGAGCCTCGTTTTGCTATCAATTACAAAATCAATAACGCATCAGCAGTAAAAGCCTCTTATAATCGTACTCGTCAGTATCTTCAAACGGTTTCGCCAAATACGGCAGCACTTCCTTTTGACCGTTGGATTCCGACAAATAAACATATTGACCCACAGATTTCTGACCAAGTGGCACTCGGTTATTTTCAAAATTTTGCAGACAATAAATGGGAAGCATCTGTAGAAGGCTATTATAAAGATATGCAAAATCAGATTGATGTACGAGATGGCGAAGATTTATTATTAAATGATAATATTGAGGAAGCACTTGCAGCAGGACGAGCGTGGTCGTATGGATTGGAACTATATGTAAAGAAAAATTATGGCAAAACGACAGGATGGGTGAGTTATACACTTTCAAATACGCAACGTCAAATCGACGAAATTAACTTAGGAAATGCGTATAGTCCTCGTTACAATCGTCCTCACAATTTAGCTGTCGTTGTTGCGCATCAGTTTTCGCCTAGAGTTACTTTAGCTGGTAATTTTATCTTTACTTCTGGAGCTGCTGTTACTTTTCCTGTCGGAAGATATAGAGTGGGAAATAGCGTAGTAGATTATTATGAACCAGGAAAACGCAATAATAGCCGTTTGCCAGATTATCATAGAGCTGACATTTCACTTACGATTGACGGAAAACAAAAGAAAAATTGGAAAGGAAGTTGGAATTTTTCTATCTATAATTTCTATAATCGTAAAAATGCTTTTTCTATTTATTTTAGAGAAAAACAAGACGAAAACGATGAAGGAACAGGCGAATATGAAGCTGTCCAAACCACTCTTTTTGGAATAATTCCTTCTATTACTTATAATTTTAAATTTTCTTTTG
>DAIUBX010000507.1:0-2948 GCA_036846465.1 Bernardetia sp. | reverse complement strand
AAAATGTCGGCTTCTAATCCAAGCACACAAACAAAGGTTACTAAGTTAGAAAATCACCCTGTTCGTTTTCTTTCGGCTTCAGAGGATAAAACGTTGTGTTTTGGCTATAATGGCGAAATTTATACCATGAAAGATGGTCAAGAACCTACAAAAGTAACCATTCAGATTGCTCAAGATAATCGTCAGAATGAAATTTCTTTTAAAAACTTGAAAAGTGGAGTTACGGATATGGCAGTTTCTAGCAATGGAAAAGAAATTGCTTTTATCATTCGTGGCGAAGTTTTCGTAACGGCAGTAGAAAATGGTTATACCAAACAAATCACAAACACGCCAGAGCAAGAACGCAATGTAGATTTTTCTCCTGATGGAAAAACGTTGATTTATTCGGCAGAAAGAAATGGAAGTTGGGATATTTATCAAACAAAATTAGCACGAGAAGACGAAAAATATTTTTATGCAAGTACAATTTTGAATGAAACACAGCTTACCAACGATAAAAATGAATCGTTCCAGCCATTTTTCTCTCCTGATGGAAAAGAAGTAGCTTATATAGAAAATCGTAAAGCCTTGAAAGTAATCAATTTAGCTACAAAAGAAGTTCGCACTGTTACAGACAAACTTTCGTATTCGTATTCTGATGGCGACCAATATTATGCATGGAGTCCAGATTCAAAATGGTTTTTGATTAATTATGAGCCAAATAAAGCATGGATTTCGCAAGTAGGTTTGGTTTCTGCAACAGGAAAAGAAGCTGTAAAAAACCTTACTCAAAGTGGTTATAGTGATAATGGTGGACGTTTTGCTATGAATGGAAAAGCGTTTTATTGGTTATCTGATAAAGAAGGCTATCGTTCTCACGGAAGTTGGGGTTCTGAATACGATGCGTATATTCAATTTTTTGAAGAAGATGCGTGGAAAAAATTCACGATGTCAAAAGAAGAATATATCCTTTGGAAAGACCTAAACGGAAAAGATAAAAAAGACGAAAGCAAAAAAACAGATGCAAAAGATGACAAAAAAGACAGCAAAACAGAAGACAAAAAAGACGAAAAAGTTGAACCTCTAAAATTTGACTGGGCAGGTTTTGAAGACCGAAAAGAACGCTTAACTAGTCATGCTTCACAATTGAGCGATGCCGTTTTGACTCCAGATGGAGATAAACTTTACTACCTAACTTCTTTTGAAAAAGGTGCAGACCTTTGGGTAGAAGATTTGAGAGAAAAAGAAACCAAATTAGTCTTAAAACTTGGTGTAAGAGGGGGAAGTTTGGTAATGGATAAAGAAGGAAAAAATCTTTTTTTATTGGCAAATGGAGGAATTAGAAAAATAGATTTGTCTAATAACTCGGCAAAACCAGTTTCTATTGATGCAAACATGCAACTCAACGCAGCAGCAGAAAGAGCATATATGTTTGAACACATGTGGCGACAAGTACGTGAAAAATTCTATGTAACCGATATTCATGGCGTAGATTGGGATTTTTACAAGAAAGAATATGTTCGTTTCTTGCCTCATATCAACAATAATTATGATTTTGCTGAAATGGGAAGTGAGCTTTTGGGAGAACTAAACGGTTCACATACAGGAACTCGTTATCGTAATTACAACCCAGAGGGCGACCGTACAGCCGTTTTGGGTGCTTTTTACGATGCTTCTTACAAAGGAAATGGTTTGAAAATAACTGAAATTTTGAATAAAAGTCCGTTGCAAAAAGCAAATCAAGCGATTGCAGTAGGCGATATTATTCAAAAAATAAATGGTATAGAAATTACACCAACTATGAATTATCATACTTTACTCAACCGAAAAGCAGGAGAAAGAACGCTTCTTACTATTCTTGATGCAAAAACAAATACAACAAAAGAAGTCATTGTTTTGCCGATAAATACGTGGGAAGAAAACGGGCTTTTGTATGAGCGTTGGGTGGCTTCTCGCAGAGCAGAAACCGAAAAATTATCAAATGGAAAAGTAGGTTATGTTCACGTTAGGGGAATGAATAGTGCTAGTTTTAGAGAAGTATTTTCAGATGCTTTGGGAAAACACGCTGACAAAAAAGCCTTGATTGTAGATACTCGTTTTAATGGTGGTGGTTGGTTACACGACGATTTGGCTACCTTCCTTAATGGAAAACAGTATTTTGAACTTGTGCCAAGAGGAGAAAAAATAGGTACAGAACCGATGTTTAAATGGAACAAACCTTCTACTGTTTTGATGAGCGAAGGCAATTATTCTGATGCTAATATTTTCCCTTATGTCTATCAACATTTAGGCGTTGGAAAATTGATTGGAATGCCCGTAGCAGGAACAGGAACTGCCGTTTGGTGGGAAACATTGATTGACCCAACGATTGTTTTTGGTATTCCACAACTAGGAATTATTCGCACCGACGGAAAATATATGGAAAATACAGAGCTGATGCCAGATATTGAAATCAAAAATAATCCTACTCCACAAAGTACAGGAAAAGATGAGCAATTAGAAGGTGCTGTAAAAGAGATGTTAGAAGTAACTAAATAGTGATAAGTTGTAAGTGATTAGTGATAAATTAATTACGTAACTTCTTTAGACTGAAAATTCCCTCAAAGGCTTTTTGCTTTTGAGGGAATTTTTATTTTAGTATTAATCTTTTATATTCGTGTAACTAAATAAAACTAAACGAATGAACAAACCGAAATACTTGTATAAAGCAGATGTTGAATTTGCAATTTACGAATTTATAAGTGAGGGAAAAAAAGGTAGGATTAAGAAAAGGATTGAATATACAGAAACTACTACTCCAAACGTTTATAATTTAGGATTTGGCGACTATGACGAAACGACAAATTCGATAAATGACCTTTCAGTTACAAACAATGGAGATAGTTTGAAAGTTTTAGCAACCGTAGCTTCAACGGTTTACGCATTCATTGAAAAACACCCAAACGCTTATATTCTAGCAACGGGAAGTA
>DAIUBX010000506.1:0-2961 GCA_036846465.1 Bernardetia sp. | reverse complement strand
TTTTGGTGTTTTCTCTGTTAGCAATGTCTATTTTTTTCAAAAGATACACGCTTACTAAGGAAGATATGTCGTTTTTTAGAAAAAAGTAGAAGGAAAATGGAAAAATGTACTTAGATATTTGGAATAGAATTTAGAATCAATTTTATACTTTTTTTATACGAAATTTCTCAAACAATTACGTTTCTATTAAGTTGGTAATTTTATAATTCATTCTATTAGTTAGAATTTATTTTTTAACTCATTTAATTTCATTTTTTAACCCTAAACTATTTTTTACTTATGGCATTCGAACTTCCAAAGTTGCCTTACGCATACAACGCTCTTGAACCAAATATCGACGAGCAAACCATGACAATTCACCATACAAAACACCATCAAGGTTATACCAGTAATCTAAATGCTGCTATTGAAGGCACAGAATTAGAAGGAAAAAGCATTGAAGAAATTCTTAAAAGTGTTGGTTCTGCTAGTAAAGCTGTTCGCAATAACGGTGGTGGATTCTACAATCACAGTCTTTTTTGGGAAATTATGTCGCCAAAAGGTGGTGGAGAGCCTTCTGGAGAACTTGCAGAGGCAATCAATAAATCATTTGGTTCTTTCGCTGATTTCAAAGCTAAATTTGAAGATGCTGCCAAAACACAATTCGGTTCGGGTTGGGCTTGGCTTATTGTAAAAGCTGACGGTTCTTTAGCTGTTACAGGAACTCCAAACCAAGATAATCCATTGATGGACATCGCTACTGAAAAAGGTACGCCTGTTTTAGGAATTGATGTTTGGGAACACGCTTATTATCTAAAATATCAAAACAAACGTCCTGATTATGTAGGCGCATTTTGGAATGTTGTAGATTGGAGCAAAGTAGCTGAACATTATTCAAAAACGAAATAATCTTGCTAAATAATTTTTCTTTTATAAAATTGAAAAATCACAAAAAAGCGTTTTATCTTATTGAGATAGAACGCTTTTTTAGTATATTGGATTGAAAAAACAGAATAAAACCAAACTTTGAATAACCTTATTTTGTTTTTAGACGTATAAAAGACTTTAACAATCTGCATACGTAAATTTATTTTAAACCATTTATACCTTAATTAATTTCATTTTATGTTCAAAAAATTTGCCTCTGAAGCTCTCGGTCTTAGTGATATTGGAAAAATTATTCCACCAAAAGATTATGACAAAGTAGAATCTGATGATTATATTTTACACGAAGACAATGAAAAAATATTTTTTCTAATCAAATCCAAACAAGACGAATATTGTTTTACGAATCGTGCCTTGATTCATGTAGATGGAACAAGTGCCATGAGTAAAAAACGAACACTAAAAAGATATGAATACTACAAATATCCTATTTCTAATGTTTTATTAGAAACAGCAGGAACAATAGATTTGGATGTAGAAATAAAATTCAAACTGGGAGCAATAAATAGCGCATCTTCGGTTTCAAAGATGAGTTCTTCTTCTGATAGTGGAGGAGTTTCTTTTTCTATTGATGTAGATAAAAATCAATTAGAACAGCTAAAAGATTTGTATAAAGCTCTTTATGCAATTTCGCTTATCGAAAGTAGTAATTACTCAAGTTATAATGGTGCTTATGATACACTCAACAAAGCCATTCAAGTTGTTTCAAGCAATAGAAGTGATGGCGCAAATCAAGCAGAAGAATTAGAAAAAGTAACCAATTATATTGGTCAATTTTTGGATGATGCAAAACAAAAATATGTCAGAAAAGACTATTCAGAAATATTTTTGAAATATATAAATAATTGAAAATCAAGCTCAAAAACTCATTGATTCAAAGTTAGGAATCAATGAGTTTTTTTATACATTCAAAAATTTATTAGGAATTTTATCATCAGTACGTTCATTGTACCAAGAAATAGACTGTATAAGCCAATTTCCCTTTGCACAAATAAGTTGAATACTATTTATTCCTCGTGTTGTCGGCTCTCCGTTTAGCTCAATTTTATTAGCAAAAACACTAAAACGCTGTGCTATTTTCCCAAAAACTTGTGTTTGATGCGAAATTTCTTGTGTAAAAAGTTGAGGAATGCTATATTCTTTTATTTGAGAATCTAACACTTGAGCAAAAGTACGGACATCCAAAAACATAGGCGCATCAAGATTAACATTGATAAACTGTGCGCTACTTGTAAAACAATCATGAAAATTAACCCAATTTGGTTCTTCTCCTTCTAAAAAAGACATACTTCCATATAATACATCTATTCGTTTTTGAATAGCTTCTTCTTTACTTTGATACAACAACGAAAAATCAATTTTAGATTCTTTCATATATAAATTTTAACCTCTTTAAAAATTATCTTAACTCTACATTAGGGCGTAAAATTAACATAAAAATCGTTTTGTTGTGGTGTTTTAATGTTTTTTTTGATAGAAAAAATCCTTCACAATTTGCAAAGGATTTCATTCTATTTTCACTTTGTTATTCTGATTTTATTCCATTTTACTGAGTTTCAAAACATTAGTTCTTTGTTTTTCATCAATCGGCATACTGGCAGTATTGACAAATAAATCTCCTTTTTGAATGTGTCCTTTTTCGAATAAAATTTCTTGAGTATCCTTAAAAGTCTGGTCTGTCGAAACAAACTTATCATAATAATAACCACGAACTCCCCAAACCAAATTGAGAGTAGTAAGTAAATTATTATTTGATGTAAAAATAAAAATTCCTGCTTTCGGACGATGACTAGCCAACTGAAAAGCTGTATAACCCGATTGAGTCATGGAAATAAGTGCTTTTGCATTAACATTTTGAGCCAAACGACAAGCCGTCGTGATTACGCTTTTACTGGTATAATCTACCATTGAAGTAGGAATTGGATAATAATGATGATAAACTGAATCTACATTTACTTCAATCGAACTAATCGTCTTGACCATGCTTTTAATTACCTCAACTGGATATTTTCCTACTGCCGTTTCTCCACTCAACAT
>DAIUBX010000505.1:0-2981 GCA_036846465.1 Bernardetia sp. | reverse complement strand
CATTGCTCGTGTCCTCACGAGCAATACATAAAACTCTTAAGTTGACAACATTGAGTGTACGCTACAAGAATTACTAATTTAGAATCAATGAATTATTTTATTACAGGCGCAACAGGTTTTTTGGGAAGTTATTTAGTAGAAGAATTAATAAATAGAAATGAGCAAAATCAAGAAAATTCTATTAAAATAATTGCTTTAAAACGAAAAACAAGTAAAATTCCTACAAAACTTCAAAGCTATCCTACTTCAATTTTGGAATGGGTAGAAGGCGATTTATTAGATGTTGTTTTTTTGGATAAAATCACAAAAGGAATTGATAAAATAATTCATGGTGCAGCAATCGTTTCTTTTGATCCAAAAGATAAAAAGGAAATGCACCAAACCAATGTAAAAGGAACAGAAAATATAATCAATGCAGCTTTAGCCAATGATATAAAAGTTTTTTGTCAGATAAGTTCGGTCGCTGCGCTTGGTCAGCCTTTAGCATCACAGCAAAATGAAAGCACAAAAATAAATGATACAGAATTAACATTTATAGACGAAAAAGCACGTTGGACACCCGAATATACTGGTTTTAGTGAATATGCTTTCACGAAAAACTTAGCAGAATTAGAAGTTTGGCGAGGACAAGCAGAAGGACTTGATGTAGTGGTCGTTAATCCGTCTTTTGTTTTGGGTTATGATGAGAATAACAGAAGTAGTACCGTTTTGATTGATTATATAAAAAGTGAAAAGCCGTATTATGGAAGTGGTTTTAGTAATTTTGTAGATGTGCGTGATGTTGCAGAAATGACTATTTCACTTTTAGAAAATTCAGAATTGTATAATGAACGTTATATTTTGAATGGTGGAACGGTAGCTTATTCTGAGCTTATGCCCAAAATTGCCATTGCATTACATAAAAAACCTCCTCACAAACCTGTTCCGAATTGGATAAAAAAATACGGTTGGAGAGTAGCCAAACTATGGAGTTTTGTAAGTGGAAATTCACCAATTATTACAAAAGATTCTTTAGAAGCTGCCAGTCGAAGAGTTACTTATTCGAATCAAAAAGTAAAAGATAAATTACGTGTAGATTTTAGAGGTTTGGAGGAGACTGTTCGGTGGATTGCAGAAAAATATAAGGTGTAGAAATATTTACATCCAAAAAAGGAATTCATAAGGAGGGCTAATTCCTTTTGAAAAAACCATTTCCAAACTAATTTTCTTAGTTCAGAAATGGTTTTTTTGTCGCACCTTAAAAGTACAATACAGTTTTCTCACGCTAAAGTGTAAGCTACTAAAATGAGCTACATTCTATAAAAATCCTTTAATAATTTTCCAAATATCGTTTCCAAAAACGAAAATCATTAGGCAAAGAATAAGAACCATTCCTATTTTTTGAGCAATTTCTAAGAATTTATCCGAAGGAGGACGACCCGTAATCATTTCATAAAGAAGGAACATAACGTGTCCACCATCAAGGGCAGGAATTGGTAACAAATTCATCAACGCCAAAACCATTGACAAAAATCCTGTAATTCTCCAAAAACGGTATGCATCGAATTCCATTCCAAAAATCATAACCATTCCGATAGGGCCACTGAGTGAATCAGACGCATTAATATCACCTTTTGCCATCTTTTTGTATGCCATCGCTTGTACTCCAATTACTCCAAAAGCAGTTTCTGTTCCTACTTCTAAAGACTCCATAAAGCTGTACGGACGTTCTACAAAATTGATTTCATTGCTTATGCCTACTCCAATTGTACTATCTGCTGCAACAGTTACAGGCAAGTTCATTGTTTTTCCATCTCTTTCGACTACAAAAGTAAGCGTTTTACCTGCATTTTGATGTAGCATTTGTTGGAAAGTATCAAAGTCTGGCGTTGGAGTTTCGTTTACTTTTACTACTTTATCTTTTGTCTTTAGTCCTGCTTTTTCGGCATTTCTATCTGGAGCAATTGCGCCAATTGTAAAAGGATATTTTCCGTCACGCATTGTCAAAAATCCTTTTGCTTCGTCTTTATCCGAACTATAAACTTGCAAAAACTCACTTGTAATCGGAATTTTCAGCTCTTGTCCATTTCTTTCTATCGTATAATACGAATCATCATTTAAGATAAAGGCAGGGTCTAATAAATCAGTAAACGATTTTGGTGTTTCTCCATTGATATTGATGATTTTATCGCCAGTTTGAAGCCCAAGACTTTTTCCCAGCTCATTTACTTCAATACCATATTTATTTACTTCGTCTATTGGAATGTATTTTTCGCCATACGTAAAAGCAATAGCAATCATTATCAAAACGCCCAAAATGACATTAAAAATAACTCCTCCAAGCATTACGATAAGACGCTGCCAAGCTGGTTTTGAGCGAAATTCATAGGGTTGAGGTTCGCCTTTCATCTGGTCAGTATCCAATGATTCGTCTATCATTCCTGTAATTTTGACGTAACCACCCAAAGGCAAAGCACTCAAACAATATTCTGTTTCTCCATATTTGAAACCAAATATTTTTGGTGGGAAACCAATAGAAAATTTTTCTACTCTAACTCCAAAATATTTTGCTGCCAACAAATGCCCCAATTCGTGCAATCCTACCAAAATAGAAAGCGAAGCCAAAAGCTGCAAAATGCCAATAATTACTCCTTGTATATCCAAAATTTATAATTTAATTAGTAGTCGACACCTTCTAAGGTGTCAGAAAATATAGTGCTTTATAACGACAGCTTGGAAGCTATCGACTACGGTAATTCGAAAACCATACAAATTAGTTTATTTAATCTACAAAGGTAGTTCTTTTATTTTTTTTTACCAATTTCGGACAAGTTGGCATTTACATTAATTATTCTTTAATGTCGTTTTGGATTTTTAGTTGGTTTAACTCCTGTTTTTTCTGCTTCCCACTCTTCAGCAATATCTTTTATATTCTCTTGTGCAGGAGGACTAAAACCAAATTCTTTTTCTTCTAATTCTTTGAGTTGCCATTGTTTGATAGC
>DAIUBX010000504.1:0-2985 GCA_036846465.1 Bernardetia sp. | reverse complement strand
TGCTCGTGTACTCACGAGCGATATAAAATAAAAAAATGAAACCTCAAATCCTACAAAATATTTCCCTAAAATCGTACAATACCTTTGGCATAGACTGCACAGCCAAAAATTTTGTCGAAGTAAAAACGGTTGATGAATTACTAGAAGTTTTAGAATTAGTAGAACAAGAAAATTATTCTTCTATTTTTATTTTGGGAGGTGGAAGTAATATTCTTTTTTTAAAGGATTTTGACGGATTGGTAATCAAAAATTCTATTAGAGGAATAGAGAAAGTACCAAAAAATGATAAAGAAAATGACGAAAATATAACTCTCTATGTAGCAGCAGGAGAAAATTGGCATCAGTTTGTCCTTTTTTGTTTGGAAAATAACTATGGAGGAGTAGAAAATTTATCACTTATTCCCGGAACAGTAGGAGCTGCACCGATGCAAAATATTGGTGCGTATGGAGTAGAAATTTGTAATGTTGTAGAACGAGTAAAAGTAATAGATAGAAAAACAAAAGAACAGATTTGGATTTCGAATGAAGAATGTCAGTTTGGTTATCGCAGCAGTATTTTTAAACATCAAGCAAAAGATAAATACATTATTATTGGCGTAGAATTTAATCTTACTAAGAAAAATCATATTCTAAATACTTCGTATGGAGCGATTCAAGATTTATTATATGCTAAAAACGGTCTAAACTTACAAGCAAATCAAATTCCTACTATCAATCAGATTAGTAAAGCTATCATTTCTATTAGAGAATCAAAATTACCCAATCCAAAAGAGATTGGAAATGGAGGAAGTTTTTTTAAAAATCCTGAAATTCTGAATAGTCAATTTGAAGAATTAAAAAAAGAATTTCCTGCTATTGTTGGTTATCCTATTTCTGATGAAATTACAAAAGTTCCTGCTGGTTGGCTTATCGAACAATGTGGCTGGAAAGGAAAAGTAGTCGGAAATACAGGTTCACACAAAAATCAAGCTCTCGTTTTGGTAAATTATGGCTCTGCAAAAGGAGAAGAAATTTGGAATCTAGCTAAAGAAATTCAAAAGTCTGTTTTTGATAAATTTAGAATAACCATCGAACCTGAAATTAATATTGTAGGATAATTTTTCAGCCTCTTTTTTATACAAAAACCTATAATTTTTGGTAGTCTTTTCGTAAATACTCTTAAAGTCCTCAATGTAAGTGGGTTAAAGTTTGTTAAGTACATTTTTAAAGAATAAGGATTGCTTTATTTTGTATAAATTCATATTAGCAAAGAATTGAAGTTTGATAATTTAATAAATTAAACTCTACACACCAGAGTTTGATTTATCAAGTTGAATTAACTCAAAACTTATTTATTTGAAAATACATTTACCTCTCATCTAATAAAGCAATACAGAATAATAAGCAAAGAGGAAATATTTTATAAAAGACACAACTATATGAAACTAGAAGGATTAGTAGGCGCAAAACAAGTACGTTATATTATCGCTCTGATGAGTTTGGCTATGGTCGGACTCATAGGACTACAATTTTATTGGATAACCACAACCATAACGCTCAATAGATCTCGTTTCAAACAGAATGTACACCAAGCACTTGAAAAAGTAGCTACTCGTTTGGAAAAACATGAGGCTATTTATGTCATGAAAAGTAGTGCCGACCAATTAAGTGGACAGCTTATTTCTAAATTAGATTCTATTACAAGAGCGCAAAATACCAGTTCTTCACTTACTTATGAACTTCAATTTCAAGTAAAAAATGGAGTATCTTCAAGTAGCCAAAGTACAGAACTTATTCTTCAACCAATGGCAAAGTATGATATTCGTGATCCAAAAATTGCGTGGGAAGAAAATAAACGCAGAAGAATAAATAAATCTCAAATTGTATCTATTATTGCTGAAAAGCTCTTTTTTCAAAATCAAGAAAAGCCTATTCAACAACGTACCAATCGCCCTATAATTGATTCTATTTTGCGAGAAGAAATGCAAAGTAAAGGTATTACATTAGAGTATGATTTTGCAGTTTTTAATCACGCACAAAAGCAATGGTTTTTTGCCTCTCCCACCACAAATAGTGAATGCTTGGTAGAAACAAATTATTGCACCAAACTTTTTCCGAACGACATGCGTAATCCAGACAATTTGCTATGTATCTATTTTCCTACTGAATCCAAATATTTGATGGGAAAAATGGCGATGATATTGTCTTCTTCTATTATTTTTATTGGTGTAATTATTCTTTGTTTTGCTGCTGCTATTTATACAATTATTCGTCAGAAAAAAGTATCAGAGGTAACCAATGATTTTATCAATAATATGACCCACGAGTTTAAAACGCCGATTGCAACTATTTCTCTTGCTCGTGAGATTTTACAAGATCCTAGTGTTCAGCAAAATCCAGAAAAAACAAATCGTTATTTGGGAGTTATTGCAGATGAAAGCAAACGACTTAGTTCGCAAGTAGAAAATGTATTACAGGCTGCCAAACTAGATAGAAAAGATGTTAAGCTCAATCTAAAACCATTAGATATTCATCAGGTTATTGAAAAAGTAATCCGTAATAGTGCCGTACAAGTAGAAAATAGAGGAGGTAAAATTTTTACAGATTTGAAAGCTACTCAAACGCTTGTCGAAGCCGACCAAGTTCATATCACAAGTATTATCTCAAATTTAATAGATAATGCAAATAAATACTCACCCGAAATACCACGCATAGAAGTACAAACTCAAAATACTTCAAACGGAATTGCAATCAAATTTATTGATGAAGGACAAGGAATTCCGAAGAAAGTAGTAAGCAAAATTTTTGATAAATTCTACCGAGTACCAACAGGAAATGTACACAATGTAAAAGGTTTTGGATTAGGACTAAGCTACGTCAAATCAATGTTAGAAGCACATCACGGAACAATTAGTGTAGAAAGTGAAATGGGAAAAGGCTCTATTTTTACAATAAAATTACCTTTCAAACAACCTGTGTAGGAAATGGGAATTGGGACATGGGAAT
>DAIUBX010000503.1:0-2987 GCA_036846465.1 Bernardetia sp. | reverse complement strand
GTTTGTCTTAATAGAATCCGTAATAACTTACTTTTGAGTTTCCGTTTTGATTTTGCTTTCCTAAATTTCCACCTACATCAACAAAACTACTCGTAAAGCCAAAAGAACCAACGGTTTGACGAATATTCAAAGCAAAATTATCATCTTTTGGCGCATCTTTCATTACAAAATTGAGCATTCCTCCAAACTGCGTTCCATACTGCAAAGAAGCTGCACCACGCACGAGTTCAATGCGCTCAACTGCCTCAACAGGTGGCGTATAATAACTTTCAGGATAACCCAAGGCATCTGCCGAAATATCATAACCGTTTTGGCGAGTATTAAAATTTGCCGTTCTGTTAGGAGATAATCCTCTCGCTCCAATTCCTAACTGAATTCCTGCTCCGTCGCTTTCCCACACATTCAGACCTGCAACCTTTGCATAAATTTGTCTTGAGTTATTGGCTGCCAAATTTGCTGTTGTGTTGCTTAAAACGATTACTTCCGTTTTTTTAGATTCATAAATTCCCATTCCATCAACGGCATTCAAACGAGCCATTAAGTTCGAATTGCTAAGTTCAGATTTTCCTTCTACTATGACCGTTTTTAAAGAATCTTGTAAGTCTTCTAAATTAAAATTTATAGTTAAAGTAGTTGTATTTTTTATTTCTATCTGTTTTGAAACTGTTTTGAAACCGTATAAATAGGCTACAACGGTATAAGTAGATTGACTAGAAGTCGAAAGAAATTCTAATAAAAAGTTACCTTTTTCATCACTTTGAGCATATTTATTCAATTCTTGAACTACGATAGTTGCACCAAAAAGAAGTTCATTTTTAGAAGTAGATGATGAAGTTGAAACATTTCCTTTTAGTTGGATTTGAGTTTCTATTTTTTTTTGTAGTACATTTTCAAAATCTTGTGCATTTTGAGCAAAACCAATATTGCAAATCAAGCAACAGCAGAAAATAAAAATACTCCCACAAAAACAGCACAACAAATCTTGAAAAAAAGTTTTCATTTATTTAGACTAAGTATAGATAATAATATTCTACACAAAATTAAGACAGAGAAGGCATAAAAAAAAATGACAGAAGTCATTTTTTAGAATTATTCTAAATAAAGATGAGAGATTTGTTCTGTTATAATGTAGCGAATGCTTTAGCTTTCGCAAATGAACAATAATAGTGGTTAATTCGTACTAAGTTAAAAGAATTTCTACTAACTATAAAAAATTATGCAACCACAAATAGACAAAAATTATAATTCTAAACTTACAGTAGAAGAATACGTAAAATTAGAACAAGAAACGAATCAAAAATATGAGTTTCATGACGGTCAAGTTTATGCAATGGCAGGAGGAACGGACAATCATAATACGATTACGCTGAATATTTCAACGGAAATACATAATCGTTTGAAAGGTAAAGAGTGCAGAATAAAAAATAATGAAACTAAATTATATTTAGAAAATAAGAATAAATATGTTTATCCTGATGCGATGATTATTTGTGGAGAACAAGAAAAAGCCAAAAATCTAAAAGACGCTTTTACAAATCCTGTTGTTATTATTGAAGTTTTGTCAGAATCTACACAAGGGTATGATAGAGGAGATAAATTTGGTTTTTATAGAGCTATTCATTCACTTCGTCACTATGTTTTGATAGAACAAAAGGAAGTAAAAATTGATGTTTTTTCTCGTAAAAGTTCTACTTCATTATGGAATATTCAGACGATTGAAGGCTTGGAAAGTAATCTTGAACTAGAAATTTCTGAAACCAAAACGCTTACTATTTCTTTGAAAGATATTTATTATGATGTTGTTTTTGAATAAACGTAACTTACGCTTTAGCGTGAGAAAGTAATTAACAATAAACTATTTTCATTAATCCATAAAAAATTATGCAACCACAAATCGACAAAAATTATAATTCTAAACTTACTTTGAAAAAATATTTAGAATTGGAGCAAGAAACCAATCAAAAATATGAATATTATGACGGAGATGTCTATGCAATGGCAGGTGGTACTTCTGCTCATGGTAGAATTTCTAGGAATGTTCTAGGTGAAGTTTATATAGCACTTAGAGATAAAAAATGTGAGGTAATGAATAGCGATACTAAAATTTCTTTAGAATATAAAAATAGTTACGTTTATCCTGATGCTATGATTTTATGTAATGCAGAAGAATCTTCAACTGTGAAAGGAGCATTCACAAATCCTATTGTAATCATAGAAGTTTTGTCAAAATCTACTGCTTCTTACGATAGAGGAGGAAAATTCCGTTTGTATTCACAAATTCCATCACTTTGTTATTATGTTTTGATAGAGCAAAGTACCCCACAAATTGATGTATATTCAAGAAAAAATCATACTTCGCTTTGGAGTTTGCAATTTATTACAGGCTTAGAAAGTAATCTTGAATTGATAATTTCTGAGAATGAAAATATAATTATTCCTTTGACTAGAATTTATGATAGAGTAGTTTTTGAAGAAGAAGAATAAAATGTAGCTTACGCTTTAGCGTGAGAAAATGTACCATAGACTTTAGTCTATGAAAAAAAGGAACAAAAAACACTAATTCAGGCTTCGAAGCTTGAATTAGTGTTTTTTGTAATGCTTGAACTAGAAAAAGAAAAGAACTATCTGTCTTTACGAGCCAAAACTTCGTCGATTAAGCCGTATTCTTTTGCTTCGGCTGCAATCATCCAATAATCACGGTCGCAATCTCTTTCCAAAGTTTCGTAATCTCTTTCGCTATGGTCAGCCAAAATCTGCGTTAATTCTCTTTTTACTAACAAAATTTGTTTTGCAGTAATTTCGATATCAGAAGCCTGTCCTTGAATTCCTCCAAGTGGTTGGTGAATCATTATACGAGCGTGAGGAAGAGCAGTACGTTTTCCTTTTTGTCCAGCAGTTAATAAAACTGCACCCATAGAAGCAGCCAAACCCGTACAAAGTGTAGCCACATCAGGACGGATATATTGCATTGTGTCGTAAATACCCAA
>DAIUBX010000502.1:0-2992 GCA_036846465.1 Bernardetia sp. | reverse complement strand
AGTTTGGCATATATTTTTGTTACTCCCAAACGTGCCATAAATACACCTGTTGAGGGTTTTAGACTTTTAGATGACCCTGCTTTTGGTGGAGAACGTGAAGAAGGAGGCGCAACTATTGCCACTCTTGATCCAATTACAGGAGATTTGGTTTGGAATACACCAGGGCGAACAGGGCAGTTTAATGTTGCTTTTATTGTTCAAGAATGGCGAGAAGGGGTATTGATTGGACAAGTAAACCGTGATATGCAGATTATTGTAAGAGATAATCCAAACCAGCGACCTATTTTAGAAATTCCTAGAGATACGTGTGTTACGGCAGGAGCACTTCTGAGAGATACAATTACAGGAACAGATCCTGATGGAGACTTTGTTCGTCTTTTTGGATATAGTGCATTATTTAGAGATGCAAATGTATTACAATCAGTCCCTCCAAGAAACTATGCTAATTTTAATATTTTGAATATTCAACCTCCAAACGGACAAGAAAAAGGTATTTTTGATTGGCAAACAGTCTGTGAAGATGTGCGTCTGCAACCCTATTCAGTTACATTCAAAGCAGAAGACCAGCCCACTCCAACCAGTAATAAATTAGTGGATTTAAAAACGTGGCAAATCCGAGTAGTAGGACCAAAACCAGATACTCTGATTGCTGATGTCAATACAGTTGATAATAGTATTTCGCTGAGTTGGTTTTCTTATCAATGTCCAAATGCTAGTCAAATGACGATTTGGCGAAGAGTAGGTTCTTTTGAATTTAATCCTGATACGTGTGAAACGGGTTTACCAGCTTATACAGGTTACACACAGATTGGAACAAATGAAATAGGTAATCTATTCTTTTTAGATGATAATAATGGCGAAGGATTAGAACGAGGAAAAACCTATTGCTATCGTATTTTTGCAAAATTCCCAAATCCAGGTGGAGGAGAAAGTTATGTTTCTGATGAGGTTTGTGTAATCATTCCGACCAATGCACCCTATATCACAAAAGTAAGTGTAGAAGAAACAGATACACAAAATGGAGAAATGCAAGTAGAATGGACAAAACCTCAAGACCTTGTAGAAACAGAATTTCCACGTCCTTATACGTATGAACTTTTCCGTGCAGATGGTTTTGCAGGAACGCAAAATTATACACAATTAGGAGGACGATTTGCTGAAAATGACACTACTTTTAGAGATACAAATCTGAATACAGAAGAACAGGTTTATAATTATAGAGTTATTTTTTACTCAAATAATAGAATAGTAGATTCTTCGGCTGTGGCAAGTTCGGTTCGTCTTTCAGCAACTCCTTTAGTAAATGCAGCAACTCTAAACTGGCGTGCAGAAGTGCCTTGGAATAATACAGATGGACGTTTTCCACAACATTATATTTATCGCCAAACGGCTGCTGACGGAACTGATTTTGTTCTTTTAGATAGTATAAATGTCTTTAGTGGAACGTTTTCTTATACAGATACAGGACTTTTAGACAAGACAGAATACTGTTATTTTGTTACAACACAAGGAAGTTATAATAAAGAAGGTTTGCCAGAACCACTTTTGAATAAATCTCAACAAGTGTGTATTGTTCCACTTGATGAAACGCCTCCTTGTTCGCCTACGACGTTATTTTTGGATTCTTTGATTTGTGAAACCATTAATTTTCAAGACCCAATTTATTGTAGTGATTCTCTTTTTAGAAATAATTTGAGATGGCAAAATGATTATTCGCCTGATTGTGACTTGGAAGTGAGTAGTTATAATTTATACTTCAAAGCTCAACTTACAGATTCATTACAGCTTTTGATAAATACTACTGACACTACTTATATACACGAGCAAGTTCGTTCTGTGGCAGGTTGTTATGTCGTTACGGCTCTTGATGCCTCTGGAAATGAGAGTACATTTAGCAATCAAGTTTGTAATGATAACTGTCCGAATTATGCGCTGCCAAATGTATTTACACCAAATGGCGACGGAATTAATGATACATTTAGAGCTTTAGATTGTCCTGCTTTTGTCAAAAATGTAGAAACCAAAATTTATAGCCGTTGGGAACAGCTTGTTTTTGAAACCACAAGCGAAGAAGATAATAATGTCTTTATTGATTGGAATGGAGAAAATAACAACGGAACAGCAATGCCTACTGGAATGTATTTTTATCAAGTAAAAGTAACTTTCAATCGCTTGAATCCAACTGATGAAGTTTTGATTTTGAAAGGTTGGGTTTCTTTGCTGAGGGAATAAGTATAATTATGAATTTAATACTATAACGAACGGTTTGCTTTTATGTGAACCGTTCGTTTTTTTTATAATTCTTTTGAACTTTGTCAATAGTCTGTAATCAGACTTTGACAATAGTTTAGATTATACAGCCTTCAACTATTGTCAGAGTTTGCTTAGGCAAACTACTGACAAAGTTTTTTTTTGATGAAAATACTCACAAATATTATAATTTCACAACATTATTTTTCCCAAATTTTACGAATTAATTTTAAAAAAATAAAGATTGGGTGTTTTTCTTCTTTTTCTGTTGTCTTTTTTGTTTCTCTCCATGTTGTTACATACTCCTTTTGCCATTCTTTGTGTGATGGTTGTTTTAATTCTCCTCCTTTGTGTGGAAATTGTATATATGCTTTTGGAGGTTGAGGTAATTTCTTTTCGCATTCTTCTGAACAAGAATTAACTAACAAAGGCAAAAAATCAGTTCCAACTTTCAGAGTAATCCATAATTGATTCGTTTGCTCTTGGGTAATTTCTTTTTTACAAATACTACATTTTATTTCTTGATTGTAATAAACAGGGTTATTTGTTAATTCTGGAAAAGGTTTTCTGTAATTATAATTTCCATACAAAGCTCTTGTGCTTACTCGGCTATCTTTTAAGTTTTTACAATTCGTAATTTCATAAGGAAACCAATGCAAATCATAAGAAGTGTAAGGGTCAAAATATTCAAGTGCTTCCATTTCTCCTATTTGTGGTGGAATACGTTTTAGTTTGCTTCCAT
>DAIUBX010000501.1:0-2993 GCA_036846465.1 Bernardetia sp. | reverse complement strand
CAAACTTCTTCTCTTGTAAAATCACTTTCTCCGATTGTTTTCTATTTGCGTCATTTAGCAAAGAAAAACGATTATATTATTATCGATGAACCAGAATTAAATCTACATCCAGATAATCAGATTTTGGTAGCTCGTTTTTTGGCTCGTTTGGTCAATGAAGGTTTTAAAGTGGTGGCGAGTACGCATAGCGATTATATTATTAGAGAATTGAGTAATTTATTGATGCTTTCTAATAATTTCAAAGAGAAAGAGGGATTGATGAAAACGTATGGATATAATGAAAATGAACTTTTAAAAAACGAGCAAGTAGGCGTTTATTATTTTGAGAAAGGAAAAAATACAGCCGTTTCTGTTCCTCTTTTAAAGCGTGGAATTGAAATAGATTCAATCAATGAAGTCATAACAGTCCTCAATGAACGTTCAGATGATATTTATTATACTTTTTTAGAGTCTGATGAAAATAAGGCAGCAGAGAAAGAAGAAGAAAAAAGAACAGAGGAAAACCTAAAGAGTAAATCTAAAATCTTTTAGTAGGCAGGATAATATTATTCAAATACACCCTTTTATTTCTCAACAAAACAAATAAAAAAGCTCTTAAATCAAGAAAATGAAAAATGCGTTTCCTCTTTCTTTTATCATTTTTTTTCCTGTTTATTTCCAAAAAATCCGTTTTTGCTCAAACCGACAAAAACGACACTAAAACAGATTCCTTAAATTCTGTTTCGCAAAAAACAAAATGGGTAGCCGTAAATAAAAACTCTGCCGTTGTTGGTGTCTCCACCAACGACAATAATTCCTACACAGCTTTTTGGCTCAAAGAAATTGATTCGCTTCCTCCTTTTTCCATTCAAGTTTTACAGACAAAACCAGCACTTTCTCAAAAGCAAATAGAAATCATACAAGCAACTTATGACTTTGAAAAACAGATTATTTTGTTTGATTCAATTTCAAATCAAAGTTTGCGTTTAGATTCTATCAAAATTTCCTATCAAACTATTCCTTTCAAAATAAAAAACTGGACTTTCAAACGCTCACAAAAAGAATACGAACAGGCAGCAATGCAAAATTTTATCGATACAGTTGATAGAAAAGCAGAAAAAACCAACGTAATTATAGAAGAACGACAAGAACTTTTTAGCTCAAATCTTCAAAAAGCAGGAAGTATTACTCGTGGTGTTTCGGTGGGAAATCGGCAAGATGTTTTTGTAAATTCGAATCTAAATCTGCAATTAGAAGGAAAACTGACTGATGAAATAGAACTGACAGCCATTATTTCCGACCAAAATGTTCCCTTCCAACCCGAAGGAAACACGCAGCAAATCCAACAATTTGATAGAATTCAGATACAACTTCGTCATAAAAATGCTTCCCTTACAGCAGGAGATGTAGTTTTACAACAAGGAATTGGCAAAGGAAATAATTCTGCTACGCCTCATTTTATGCGATTTTACAAAAATGTTTTGGGAGGAGTTTTGCAAACCAATTTTCAAATTGATTCTACTTTTTCTACTC
The DNA here is from genome assembly GCA_036846465.1 of Bernardetia sp. Taxonomy (GTDB): domain Bacteria; phylum Bacteroidota; class Bacteroidia; order Cytophagales; family Bernardetiaceae; genus Bernardetia. Next base: position 1,481 of record DAIUBX010000501.1, on the reverse strand, counting down.
AACAAAAAATCGGTTTAGCTGCTGCAAAAGGTCAGTTTCAGAGTTATCAATTACCTGTTCAAGAAGGCGTGCAAGGTGCTTATCGTTTAGTTGGGGCAAATAATGAACGTTTTATTATCATTCAGGCAGGTTCGGAAAAGGTATTTTTAGATGGACAGCTTTTGCAGCGTGGTTTTAATTACGATTATATTATCGATTACAATACTGCCGAAATTACCTTTAATCCTCATGTTGTGATTACGCAATTTTCTAGGGTGAGAGTAGAATTTGAATATACAAATCAATTTTATAATCGTACCATTTCAAATTTGGGTGCGAGTGTGAATTTTACAAGTAAAAACAAGAGTAATAATATAAAAAAACTCAAAAAATCATCTTGGAATATTTTTATAGAAAATTATTCAGAAAGTGATAACGAAAAACAACCCATTAATTTTGATATTTCACAAGAAAGACAAACACTTTTAGAGAATATAGGCGATAGTTTGTCGCTTGCCGTTGTGGAGAGTGCCGAAGAAGTAGAAAATTTTTCTGTCAATCAAATTTTATATATCAAAAAAGATACATTAATTAATAATTTTTTCTACTCAATATTCGAACGAGCTACTCAAAACGATGAAAATCAAACGTTTTATACCGTTTCTTTTACAGAAGTAGGACAAAATAAAGGGGATTATAGTTTAGGTCAAGCCGTTGCAAATGGAAAAGAATATGTTTTTGTAGGAATTAATCAAGGAAATTTTGCGCCAATTAGACAATTACCTGCGCCAAATTCGAAGCAACTCACAAATACAGGAATTCGTTTTTCTCCCAATAATTACACTACTATTTTTGCAGAAGCAGCTTTTTCGAAGCGAGATAAAAATATTTTTTCAGAAATTGATAGTCAAGATGACAAAGGAAATGCTTTTTTTGTGGGAATTCATACCAAAGAAAAGGCTTTTAAAAATTCATTATTCAAAAATAACTACAAATTAAGTTATGGAATAGACTATGAATTAGACAACAAAGATTTTGAACCCATAGACCGTTTTAGAAATATAGAATTTGATAGAGATTGGACTTTACCCACTTTTTACGGAAGTCTTCCCAAAGGACAAGACCAAATTTTACAGGCTTTTACGATTATTGAGCAAAATGTAAGCAACAAATTTGAATATAATTTTGCGTACAGAAACCGAGAAAATGCCATTACAGGACAACAGCACAAAGTTATTTTCAATAAAAAAGTAGGCAAATTTCAACTTTCTACGAATGGTTTTTATTTAGATGGAGAAAATCAATTACAGTTTACTAATAATTCGGCAGGTTCTTTTGATGATTTAAATTCGCCTTCCACTTCTCAAAATTCAATTATTTCATCGATTCCAAATAGTCAAGTTTCTATTTTAGAAAACCCTCAAAACGTTTCTTGGCTGCGTTATGATGCTGATTTGCAGTACAAAAATAATTATATTGTTCCTGCTTATTCGTATTCGGTT
>DAIUBX010000500.1:0-2999 GCA_036846465.1 Bernardetia sp. | reverse complement strand
CTACCAAAAAACGAGTTCCTCTTTCGATGAGTTTTTGATTAGAAAGCTGCATATCTACCATTTTATTGCCTTTTACTCTTCCTAATTGTATCATTACAGAAGTTGAAATCATATTCAAAACTAACTTTTGTGCTGTCCCTGCTTTCATGCGAGTACTTCCCGTTACAAATTCTGCCCCTACAATCACTTCAATAGGAAACTGACTCACTTTTGCCACTTCCGAACCTGTATTACAAACAATACAACCTGTCAAAAGTCCATTTTCGTTTGCTTTTTCTAGCCCTCCAATAACATAGGGTGTTCTTCCAGAAGCTGCAATTCCTATTAATATATCATTTTCAGAAGGATTATAAGCTGCTAAATCTTTCCAAGCCTGTTCTCGGTCATCTTCGGCAAATTCTACAGCTTTTCTGATGGCAGTATCTCCTCCAGCAATCAATCCCACTACTAAATCGTGAGAAACTCCAAAAGTAGGAGGACATTCCGAAGCGTCGACAATACCCAAACGTCCACTTGTTCCTGCACCGATATAAAAAAGTCGTCCTCCTTTTTGCATTCGGCTTATAATTTGAGCGACTAATTTTTCAATGTTTTCTAGAACTTCTTTTATAGCAAAAGCAACTTTTTGGTCTTCTTGATTAATGTTAAAAAGCAGTTCTTTGACAGACATTTTCTCTAGGTTAGAATACGTAGAATTAGATTCGGTAGTAAGCATAGAAAGTGAATTTTTTTTGAATAAAAATGTGATTATTTGACTTTTATTTTGTAAATTATAGACATAAATAGGCGTGAAAAAGATTTTTTACAAATTGTGAAATTTTATAGTTGTGCTGATTTTCAAGTATTTATATATTGTTTAATGATATTTATATAATTATTTATATAATTCACATTTTGCAAAATATAAATTTAGTTTAAAAACAAAAGTTAGAATAAAATTTGGATTAAATGCAAACTAAGAATGATAATAAAATTTTTTATCTAAAAATCAGAATAATAATTGTAACTTTGAACCTAACTTTTATTACTTCTCTCTTGCAGGAAAAACAATACATCTATACATACTTTTACAGAATTTAATTAATTAAATTAACTATTATTTATTTTAACTATTATTCTATAAACCTTTACACAAAAATACTTGTTTTAATAATCTATCAAAACAAAATTATAAAAAAAATTACTACTATATACTTTTTTATTTTTTTATTCCTTTCTTTTGGATTGAAGGCACAACTTCCCAATGTCCAAAACTATGTTGTTACGGCAGGCTCAGATGAATCTTTAGTGGGTGGAGGAGGCTCAACTTATTGGTCCTGATCTAATAGCAGTATCAGCCGTTACCAATATTGGCTTTGAGGTTTGGTTCATGGGGGAGCGTTTCACACAGTTTACTGTAAACACAAATGGTATTCTGCGTTTTGGGAATACACCTGTTGTTTTGGGCGGAAACACTTCTGCTATTCTAAATAATGCACGTATTTGTACTTTTGCAGGGGTAGGTGGAGTAGAAGTAGCTGATACAAGACTTTGGAGAACAGAAACCGATGGACAAGTTCGATACAAAGTAATAGGCACTGCCCCTAACCGTACTTTGGTAGTAGATTGGGTCAACATGAGAATGGCAGGAAATGCTGCTGCTAATACAGGTATTTCTCGCTTCCAAGCGCATGTATATGAAACTGCTCCTGCCAACACAAATGGAGGGTTTTGTGAAGTCATTTATGGAAGTATGCGAGCAGTGGGATATAACAACGGAGCAACGTTTAGTACTCGTACTGGTATTGGGTATCTTGATAATGTCAATCCTGATAATACGAGATATTTATTAATAAATACAAGTAATCACCCTAGTGTAGCTGCTGCTAATTTAAGTTATGGAGTAAATCTAACGAACAGCGAAACAACAGCCCTTAATTTTAATATTAATCTTAACTCAGGTAGTAATGGCTCAAGAAAATTCTATAATTTCAATCCTCCTGCACCTACTCAAAATGTAACTCTTGTAACAGCAAGTTGTGTATCTGATAATTCCCTTCTTATAAACTGGACAGCAGCAGCAGGAAATCAAGTGGGCTATGTAATCTATCGTTCTACTGACGGAATTAATTATACTTTCCGTACACAGATTCGCTCCTCTGACCCAACAAACTACACAGACACAGGGCTTACAGCAGGAACTACTTATTTTTATCGTGTCTTTACCGTTACAGAAGGAAGACTTTCTGCACTTACAGTAAACAATCAAGTAACTGCTACTACTAGTATGTTTCCTACTGTTTATTCTATCACTTCAAATAACTGGACTAATGCAGCTACTTGGACAACTTCTGCTGTTCCTCTCATAACTAATAATGTAGTTATCGGTTGTATTGTTCCTCATACAGTTACTGTAAATGGTAATGGAGTAGCTAATACCGTTTTAGTAGAAACAGGAAGTGTTCTTAACTTTAATGCAGGACAAAACCTAGTAGTTGAAGGAGACGTTACCAATAACGGCACAATAAATATAAATAATGGTACGCTTACAATAAGAGGAAATTTAATCAATACCACAGGTTCGACGGTAAATATTGGAAACGGAACACTTATCGTAGAAGGAAATTTTCAGAACGCTGCTACAGCAACACTCAATGGAAATACTGGTTTATTCAGACTAGCAGGAAATTTTATTAATGAAGGAGCATATAATCCAAATACTTCTACTATGCGTTTTGATGGAACAGCGCAACAGCTTATCAATCATACTGGAACGAGTTCTTATTCTACTTCTAATTCAGTAACTTTTAATACCACTGCTACTTTACCACTTTCTGTACCGTCTAATGGTACTGGTGGAGGGGGAGGTTTTGATGGTGCTACAACGACAACATTAGCTAATCTTACAGGGTATAATACAGATAGAGTTCGTGTTGTAAATTTTACAGTCCCAGCAGGAACTTACTACACTGTTTCAAAAGTTTCTCAATATTTTTCATAAAGTATTTCGTGCATTTGTT
>DAIUBX010000499.1:0-2999 GCA_036846465.1 Bernardetia sp. | reverse complement strand
CCATAAAATATGTCTTGACAGAAAAAAGTGATATAGATAAAAGTTATGATGCACATATAATCAAAATTGAAAATTACATCAACAAAACCGTTGCAGCACAATCTGGAGATAGAGCGCAACTTTCAGCCAAAAAAGCAGAACAAGAAGCTGCCGAAAAATTAGCCAATTCTCTCAAAGGAAAAAGCGTAAAAAGCATTGCCGTAAAATGGATAGGAAACACTACCGAAACAGGACATTTAGTAAAAGTAAGTTATGGCATTGAAGCCACGTTAGCAGATGGAAAATTGCTAAAAACATCAAATTTGGGTGGGAAAATGCCTTGGGACGATTTCAAAATTACAGTACAAGGTGCAGAGTTTGGAGAAGAAATAATTACCATAAAAGACGATGCAGCTCAAATTCCTTCGGATAATGTAGTTATGAATGTTCAATCCAAACATGTAGCCAATATCAGCACTGTTGCAAAACTTCCTGTTCATTATAACACAGGTTTACAATTAAATTATTCAGGAAAAGAAGGAGGAGTCGTTCATTTGACTGTTTCGGCAGGATACAGAGGAGGAGATGGACAAAATCTTATTGTTTCAGTAAAAACAGTTACAACGGCAAATGGAAAACAAGTCAATCAAATAGAAATAAAAAATCCTACTTCAGGAGAAATTTTGGAAAGACTAAAAATGAGTCCAAATGCACCCCTTACCATTAATGCAATGGGAGGAAGAGGAAGCTTCGGCAGAAATACTACACGAGCAGGAAACGGTGGAAATGGTGGAAATATAACCATTGTCAAAGACCCAAGCGTCGGAACGTTCAGTTATACAGTCAATAATCAAGGTGGAAATGGTGGAAAACATGACGATGTACGCTCTTATGATGGACAAAATGGTTCTGCAGGTTCGGTAGATGTCAGTACAGCATCGGTTAGTTTTGGCTGGTAAAAGATTCAAAAAAGACCCTAAGGGTTTTTAAAACCCTTAGGGTCTGAATGAAACCAAATTTATTTATCTCAATTTAATTCAAAAAATCAAATGAAAACTTTTTTTGTATCTCTTGTATTTGTGGCGTTTATGATGAGTTTTTATAGCAATCAAGACACAAAAACAACAACTCGTCCTATCAAAATTGAAGCAACTCCGATGGGCAGTTATTTCAAATTAGTCAATGATACTAAAGAAACCATTCGCATTCATACAGGCACAGGTGTCGTAACTCTCAATAATGGAGGAGGCTCTACAAGTATCAGGTGCAATACAAATGCTAAAATTCATACTGCACCAAACGGAACTAAAAAGGATTTTATTTTTCAAGCAGATGAAAGTATGTGTGATAAGACTATCAAACTTTCGGCGTATTTATAAAATACTAGTTTTTTACCTCAACGACGGCTTTAGCCTCGTTGACGGTTAAAAAATAAAAAAATTATCAAACTTCAACTTACCCTATTCTTTTAATAAAAAATCAATTCAAGACAATTATTTATTCAATTTAATTTTAATCGTACTACTAACAAAAAACAACGTATTATGAAACTAATCAATTTATTCAAAACTGCCACACTTGCTACGGCATTATTGTGTGCAGTGGGAGTGTCAAACGATGCAAATGCACAACTTGGCAAAAAACTCAAAGACAAAGTAGCTAAAGCTGCCGACGCAATAGAAAACGGTGGAGATGCTGCTGCAAAAGGAAAAAATATCAAAGAAGCTGGCGACCCTTATGGCGAAGATTTTACCGATGAAACAGGCGTTTCAGGAACGTACAAAGCTCTTGATGGAGTAGAGTTTGAAAATGAAATGAAAGCAAAACGTAAGCAAAAAACGCTTAAAATGAAGTTTACAGGGCGTGATGGAAATACATTTGTCAATAAACTTGAAATGTTTTACACAAAAGCAGGTGCAAAATATGATTTCATTATCAATGACGTGCAAACTAAAAAACTAGGTGCAACTACCTACCGTATCACAGAATATCATTCTGTTTGGCTTATTGAATTAGAAAAAGACGTTTTGATGAGCGTTTATAATACTTCTACTCATAGAGAAGGCATCGACGGAAGCGAAAAAGTAACTGACGTTTTTGCGAAAGACCCAGCTAAATTAGAAGTCTATGACTTAGAAACGGCTCAAGCAAAATTTGAGCAAATGATGAACAAAGGAAAAGCAAAAGAAAGCGAAAAATTGCGTGAGCGTTTGATGGAATACAAAGCCTATAAAGAAAACGTTGGAAAAGTGGTTTTTGTAAGCACTTATACGCATTTCAATTATCAATATACAGACAAGCCAGAAGAAGACCCAAAAAACTTCATCAAAACAAGAGATATGGGTGATGATATTTTCTTAGGAGCTTATTTCAAAGATAAAATTGGTACAAGTTGTGGCGAAGATTGTCAGTTGAATGTAGTTTATGAAATGAATGGAAAAACGGCTGACCGTGTAGCTCTTCGTAATTCGTCTGCAAAATGGAACAAAATGATTAAAGAGAAAAAAATCACAGATAAATTTTGTTATAACAATGGACAACAACTAATTTCTTCAAAAGAAAACATCATTGATTATGCGTTTATGTCCGTATTGTATGCAAATAAAGCCGATTTCAAAGAAGGACAAACGTACACAATGACTGTAAAAATTCACTCAAATCGTGATGGAAACAACGAAGCTCAAATAGCAGACGGTACAATTAGTTTTGTTTATAAGGCTGCCAAAATGGAAAGATGGCTTAAAATGTATAGAGAATGGGACGAAGAATAAATAAAACCCAACTAAATAAAAGTTAGTTTAGAGAACTAAAAACATTAAAAATAAATCGCACACGTAGTAGTAGCGAATCCTATAAAGCCATTACAATTTTTGTAATGGCTTTTTTTTGCTCTTTTTTTATAAAAATAGGACTTTCACAAATTCGTTTTATCAAAAAATAAAATTTGGTTTTCTTGACTTAGCCCCAATGCTGTCAACTTAAGGAATTGTTTGTGGTAGGTCGCTCGTGGGGACACGAGC
>DAIUBX010000498.1:313-3007 GCA_036846465.1 Bernardetia sp. | reverse complement strand
ATGAAAAACATTATCTGACAATGGACAACGTAGCAGGAACAGATTATTTTTGTGTCATTTATTCTCGTTATCCTTTGGATATAAATGATGTTTATCAAAAATTAGGACAGCGAAAAGGAACACTTAAAGAAGGTTTAGAACAGGTTTTGGGGAATAAATTGGTTAGTACAAATGAAGTTGCTTATGCTCAGAATGAAGTAAAATTTTCTACCAGTTCATTAAATGGCACAGTTGCTTTTTTTGTGGTGGAATTGGAGCATAAATAATCATTTTGTTTCAAGTCTATGAAACAGTGTGAATTTGGGATTATACTTATTGATTATCAATGAGTATGATCCCAAGTTCATATTCTTAAAAAAATAAAAATACACATTAAAAATTAAGTTTTTCTCAAAATTCCTCTTCTTTATTAATTTCGAATTTTTTAGGCACAACTGGCTTTTTAATTTCTTCTTCTTTTACTTCTTCCTCGTCTAAAACAGGATTTTTTCTTAAATCTAATTTATCAATAATCGTTTTCAAAATATCTTGTGCGACTTCGGTTTTAGATTTTAGTTCAAAATCTGTTTTTCCCTTTGCATCAATAATACTTATTTTGTTGGTGTCGTGTCCGAAACCTGCACCTTTTTCTTGCAAAGAATTCAAGACAATCATATCCAAATTCTTCTTTTTGAGTTTTGATTGAGCATTTTCTAGCTCGTTATTCGTTTCAAGGGCAAATCCTACCAAAAACTGACTACTTTGTTTTTTTGCGCCAATGGTCGCAGCAATATCTGGATTTTTGGTAAGCTCAATAACCATTTTATCGCTTCCTTCTTCTTTTTTTATTTTCTCTGTCGCTACTTCCAAAGGACGATAATCAGCAACAGCAGCAGCAAAAATAAAAATATCTGTTTCTTGAAAAACTGTTTCGACAGCTAAAAGCATTTCATCAGCCGAACCAATTTTTACTACATTTACATCTTTAGGATTTTCAAGATTTGAACTAGAAATAAGTGTAACTTCTGCGCCTAATTTTTGAGCTTCTTCTGCAATAGCATAACCCATTTTTCCAGAAGAATGATTGGTCAGATAACGAACTGGGTCAATGGCTTCACGAGTTGCACCTGCTGTAAGGGTTAGTTTTTTTCCTTTTAAAGGTAAATAAATTTCTTTTTCTATGTGATAAATTTCTTCCCTTGTCGCTTCTTTCTGCACATAATTTTCAAAAAAATCATTCAAAAACGTAACAATGTTTTCAGGTTCTTCTAGCCTTCCTTGTCCTATAAGCCCACTTGCAAGTTCGCCATGAGTAGCCTCAATTAGAATATTTCCATAACTTTTTAGATATTCCAAATTTCGCAAAGTTGAAGGGTGCTGATACATATCCAAATCCATTGCAGGAGCAACAAAAACAGGACAACGAGCCGATAAATAAGTTGCAGAAAGCAAATTATCACAAAGTCCATTAGCTAGTTTTGCAATCGTATTTTCAGAGGCTGGAGCAATTACAAAAGCATCTGCCCAAAGTCCTAAATCAACGTGATTATTCCAAACTCCTTCTTTATTTTTTATAAAATCAATCAAAACAGGCTTTTTTGAAAGCGTAGCAAGGGTAAGAGGCGTAATAAAATCACTTGCCGATTTTGTCATAATGACTTGCACTTCACAACCTTGTTTGACCAAAAGACGCACCAAAAGAGCCGATTTATAAGCCGAAATACTTCCACAGACACCTAAAAGTATTTTTTTATCTTGTAAATGATTCATAGCGTTTTGAAGTTTTTATAAAAAAGTTATTAAAATTACCGACGTAAAAATAAGCGAAAAAGAACTTCAAACAAAAAATAAGCGTTTAATAAAAATGTAGCGTACCTTTTAAGGTGCGAAAAAAAATGTACCGAATATCTTAGCTTTCGCAAAACTATAAAATGTTATGGATGATTACCAAATAGACTACTCAAAATACCCAAATTTAGAGCAAAATGAAGAAAACGAAAAATGTGCGTTGTGTGAGCGTGAAAAACCACTTAGTTTTCATCATTTGATTCCTAGAAAAATGCACCGAAGAAAGAATTTTTTGAGAGAGTTTGGGAAAGAAGAAATGAAAAAACGAGGAATAAATGTATGTAGAAAATGCCATTCTGCTATTCATAAGTTTTGGGATGAAAAAACGCTAGGCGAAAAATACAACACCAAAGAAAAACTCATGGAAACCGAAGAAATGCAGAAATTTGTAGTTTGGGTAAAAAAAGTAAAATAAGTAGGAAATGGGAAGTAGGAAATGGGAAATCGAAAATTCAATGCGTTATATTTTTATTTACATTTTTGTTCATTTAAAAAATAGTTGTATTTTCAGTAAAAATTAGAGAATTAAAAAAACTCTTTTGAAATATCCATTTTGAAATATCCATTAAAAAATTATGCTGACTAACTTCCAAAAAAAGAAAATGACTCATTTATTCCATTTTTTTGATAGAGATGGAAATGGCTTTATCGAACCCAAAGAGTTAGATCAAATTGTTGATAATTTAGCTGTTTCGGAGGACGAAAACGAACAAGCACATCAAAAGCGTTTGCAGCAAATGTTTCATCGTTTTTGGAAACAGCTCATAGATGCAGCCGATGAAAATGGAGATGGCAAAATTAACTTAGAAGAATTTGTAGAAGTTCATGAAGTTTTGATTGCAGATTCCTTGTCTCATAAATCTCGAA
>DAIUBX010000498.1:0-303 GCA_036846465.1 Bernardetia sp. | reverse complement strand
TTGATTGCAGATTCATCTTCTTATCAGCGTTATGTCTATCCTTTTATCGAAAGTTTGTTTCATTTAATAGATTTAGATAAAGACAAACGTTGGGATAAGGAAGAATTTACGCACTTTTACAAGCTCTGTAAACAAAATGAAGACTATGCTGAAGAAGCATTTTCAAAAATGGATGCGAATAATGATGGCTATCTTTCTCATTTAGAAGTCATTTTTTGCTTTAGAGAATTTTATCTTTCAAATGATAAAAATGCAGTAGGAAATTATTTTTTTGGTAAAATGCAAGGCTAAATGAAATTGTGA
>DAIUBX010000497.1:0-3010 GCA_036846465.1 Bernardetia sp. | reverse complement strand
AACAAATGCACGAAATACTTTATGAAAAATATTGAGAAACTTTTGAAACAGTGTACTAAATGCTACTGTTGCAAGTATTTTTGTCATGTCCCCATTATTGGTAACTATCCTATCATCTATCTGACCAGTTATCAAATTTTTATCTCCAAAGCCTAGATTATAGACTCCATCTTGCATTTCATCATATTTTATAGACTTTTTTATTTTACCTAAATGTCCTTCACTAATGAAATCAAAAGTAGTAAATGAGTTACTTATTTTAAAAGAATATCTCTCTAACTGCATACTATTTATTTTTTATTCAATAACCCTTTTATTTTCTACTGCAATAAAGCTATTTTTTTTAAAAGTATTGATTTTAGTTAGTTTTTGCTAGGTTCAAATTTATGAAAATAACAGCTAAGAATACAAAAAAATCCTTATTCAATATAAAAATTGAATAAGGATTTTGAGTTTTAGAAAAAAATAAAATTCTAATAATAAATCACTTCACAACGTGGGTGGTCTTTCTTAAAATCATCTATTTTTCCTTTAGAAATTTTGGTATTGTAACAACGCAAAATTTCTAGTTTTGCCATATTTTCCAACCCTTTTAGACTGCGTAACTTTGTTGTATTACAAGAAAGTTCAGTCAATTCTTTAAGAGGTTCTAAACATTTTATTGTTTTGATTTGTGTTCCTGCACAGTTTAAGCGTTTGAGTTTTTTGAATGCACCCATCGGTTCAAGACTTTCTACGGATGTATTTTCAAAAACTAATTGTTCTAAATCTCTAAGTGTTGTAATTGGCTCAAGATTCGAAACAGGAGTTTCTGAAAAACGCAAACTACGAAGTGTCATAATATTTTTGATAGGAGAAAGGTTGCTAACACTTGTACGAACAAAACTAAGTTCACGCAAACGAACAGACATTTGTAGAGGTTGCAAATCACGAATATCACTTATTCCATCAAGATTAATTGACTCTAAATAAATCATTCCATGCAACTGCTCTTTATTTGGTTCTGCTTCTATTTTTACATGACTTTTGAATGCTTTTTTCCAGCTTTCAGACAGACCTGCCCACCAATTATTGAGTGTAACCGTTTGATAAATAACGATAGTAGAAGGATTTTTACTTAAAAATTGAGCTACTAAATCATTTTTCAGAGCCGAACCGTCAGCATAAATGTAAGTCAGATTAGTAAGATTTTGAAGAGGAGAAATATCATTTACACCTGTATTTTCGATATCTAATTTCTTCAATTTATCTAAATTTTGAAGAGGAGAAATATCCGAAATTTTCGTATTATTTGCTTCCAAAACTTCTAAAGCAATCAAATCACGCAAAGGTGTAATATCTGTAATTCCTGTTCTGCTAATATTAATTTCTTTCAAGCTCTCAAAAATACGAAGAGGTTCAACTGTTTTGATAGGCTGACTTTTTGCGTTAATTTTTGTAATACTTGAAAGAGTAGCAAGTTCTTCTTTTGTGGGAGTAGGCGAAGTAAGTTTACTAGCCGTTTTGAAAACATCTTTCCATTCAGGAGATAATTTTGTCCACCAATTTTGTAATGCTTCGGATTCATACACTACCAAAACATTCGTTTTTGACTTAGTAAGTTCTTGTGCTTGTCCTAGTTTTACTGCTGTATTATCACAATAAACTCGCTCCAAAGCATCAATAGAAATGAGAGGTTTTAGACTTGTAATTTTGGTAGTATTGGCATATAACAAACGTAATTTTTTGAGTTTAGAAAGTGGGTCTAAAGTTGTTACACTTGTATTCGAAATATCCAAACGCTCTAAATTTTCGCTTTCAGAAAGTGCTGTAAGAGCCGTAATCGGAGTAAAAGAAGCTTCCAAAAACTGTAATGTAGAAATATTTTTGAGTGGGTCAAGATTAGTTACTTTTGTTTTGGACATACGTAATTCTTTCAGCGCACTTTCTTCCATATTTCCAAGAGGTTCTAACGAGCTTACACCTGTTGTAGAAATATCCAAACGTTCCAAATTAATCAAATATTCAACTGTTTGAATATCGCTTACCTTTGTATTCGAAACGTTGAGTTCTCTCAATTTTGTAGCATACGTAAGAGCTAAAAGGTCTTGTGTTGGCGTATTAGAAGCATCTAAAACTTCCAAATTAGTAAGACTACGAAGTGGAAAAAGATTTGAAACTTGTGTATTCACACACTTGAACGTTTTGAGATTCATCAAACGACTTATAGGTTGAATATCTGTAACCGTTGGATTATTACTAATATCCAAAACTTCCATTCCGATAATTGAATGAAGTTGGGTATTACTAATCGAATCTCCAATAGGAATAGTTACATATTGACCAAAAACGGCTAACCATTCGGCTGGTAAATCATTCCACCAACTACGCAAAACTTCTGTTTCGTTGGCTTGACTTGTATAAATACTAATAATTTTTAGGTCTTGGCTATTTGGTTCATAGCTTATTTCTATATAACGAGGAAGATTATTTTTAATTTTCTTGTTTTCAAAATTTGTTCCTTCCAAAGAACGGTTTGCAGTCGCTGTAAAAAATATAGTTCCATCAGGAGCAATTCTGTGAGCAATACTAGAAACAGTATATTGAAAAGTAACATTTTTATAGAAAAAATCAATATCTTTTAAATACGATTGTACGTTTTTGTTCATCCACAAATCACGTTTTTCAATCAAATCATCTTCTACTTGCACTTCTTTATTTTTGAAGATTTTTTGAAAACTTTGATTGACAATCGTTTCTTTATCACGAACAGAAGATTCTTCTTCGCCTAAAGTATTGTACATAAACTGCATAAAAGAAATCAAAGAGCGTACACGGTCTTCGTATTCTTTGAGCTGTTCGGGCGAGAGTTGTTCGCCCTGTGTTTTTTTGTCTTTTTCTGTTTTGTCCGTATTTTTTTGGGCAAAAAGAGTAGTAGTAGTAAATGCCAATAAAAGGCATACAATAAATGAACGGAAATTAATTACCATTGGAATAAATATAATTTAACAAAACATCTTTATTATCAGGA
>DAIUBX010000496.1:0-3016 GCA_036846465.1 Bernardetia sp. | reverse complement strand
CACCGTTTGGAACGGCATTTTGAAACCTATTGTTTGAGGTTTTGATACGGCTGTTACTTGACTTGGGACGGCTGTCGTATGTACGGCTGTCGTATGATTCAAATTTGGGACGGTGTTAGTCAGATTGTTTACGGTACTTGTTAAGGTTTGGGCTGCATGATGCACGATATTAGTTATAATTTCGTTTGGCTCATTTGGCAAATGATTTTCTAACAAACAAGATTGATAATACTGATATACGAACCAATAACAAACCAAATTCAAGACCTCAAATAAGGCAAATAAAACGGCTGCAAAAATAGCTATTTCAGTTCCTTTTTGGCTCGTTTGGCTCGTTTTGGTTTGGGTATTATTCTGAATTGCTTGTATAGCCTTTTCTTTGCGTTCTAAGATATTTGTAAGGCTGTTTTGACTATCCTGTATATCTTTGTTTGTGGCTATTCGCAACCATTCGTTTTTTGAGGTTTTTAGGGTATTTTGACTAGCCTGTAAACTACTTTCTATACTACTAATTTGAGTAGCAAAAAGCGTGTTTATACTATCTATCTGACTGTTTTGTAAACTATCTATATTTGAGAATTTAGATTTTGTACTTGCATAATAAATGCTTTCTTTTGCACTCCAAACGGACGTTACAAAACTAAAAACAGTCGTAACCAATAAGACGATAAGAAAGAGGGTGTTAGGGCTTTCTTTTCTTGCAATAGAGGAAAAAACAGTATTTGAGGAATTACTTTTGGCTATTTCTATGATACCCAAAAACAAGAAAGAAAGTAGGATTAAGATAGTTTTCTGAATGATACTATCTAATTGATAGGCAAATAAAGTAATGCCTATTAGTGCAACTGTATATGAAATGAAATGATATGCAACCGAAAAGTATTGACTAAGGGAATATAACGGTTTTGCTTGACTAGCATACGTTTTTGGCTCTAGCTTTTCGGCTGCTATTTCGTATATTGCAGAATCTTTTAAGGCTTTCAAACTCTTGTTTGTGCCTTTACGTATAAAATTGAAGAAATTCATAGTTAATAAATTTAGGGTTGTGCTTGAATGATTTAATTATGATACAAGCCGTTTCCTATTGCAAGTAGGGACGGCTTATTTTTTTGTCTTTACATTTTTGATAAGTCTATGGTTTCCAAATAACTTGAAACTGCTTTACTGACTAACCAACTTACAGAACGTTCACTTTTAAAAGAAACGGCTTTTAGTTTATTAATTTCTAATTCAGATAAAGACAAAGCTACCGTAGTACGGACTTTCTCTTTATTGGTATTGTTCTTTTTGCTCATTCGTGTAGTCATTATATTTGGCTTTATTAAAGCCCAAATATAATGACTTTTTAAACTAATACAAACTTTTTTACACAGATAGTTTAACTTTTTAAGCAGTAATAATTCTAAACTGCTTTAAACACGTTTCTACCACTTTTCCAACTTTTCCCAAAAACGGAAACTTTGTCAGTAGGATTCAAAAACTATAACAAATCCTATAAACTTAGTCTATTTAATGGAAAAGCGCTTTTTTAGCATTTGCTAATAACCTTAGTAAAGTGAATTTGAAAATTATAACAAATCACACAAAACTTAATTTATAGGATGTTATAGTTTGCTTTTTTTACAGTCTTTTGAGTAGTCAATTTTTCATTTTGGTTAGTCAGTTGGTTAGTCTGAATTTTCTTTTTTGTAGGTTTGGCAAATTCTCAAAATCTATCCTTAATAAAAATGAAATTCCTATCCATAAAACAAGCCTTACAAAAGTATGAAGTAAGCCAAACCACACTAACACGTTTTGCACGGACACACCAAAATAGTAAAGAAGTAAAAAAGGAAAATAGAAAGTTCTTTATTTCGGATTCTCTTTTGGCTAGTCATTTTCAAGTAATGGATAATCATTTGGATAGTCTGACTATTCAGACCAGTAACCAGTCAGAACCAAAAAAAGAAAATTCGAAAGAATTGGAATTGATAACCGTCCTCAAAACTCAAAACGAGTTCCTACAAAGTCAGATAGTAGAAAAGGATAGCCAAATAAATAAGCTACTACAAAGGCAATCCGAACAAAACATAATCATTCAGACCTTACAAAATAACTTTGATGGAATGGAAAGGAAAATTGATAGTAGTACCAACTTACTATCTGAAAAGGTTACACAAAAAAATGAAGTAGGCCCTAACAATGGAATGGAAAAAGGAAACGATAACGGATTTACTATTGCAGCTTCAATAATGATAATTCTTTTGGTAGTGGCTATCATTGTATTTATGACTGTCAAGTAAAACCGTGTAAGAAAATATACAGAAACGAACCACAAAAAAAGTAGTCAAAAAATAGAAAGTTGATTTAAAGCAAATGAAGGCACTTTTTAAAAATTGTCATGCTTTCTGCTTGGCAGGAGCTGAGCTTGGTAGGAGCTGTAACCGTTCTGTAAGGAATAGAGGAAATAGTAAGTTTTTAAAGTGGTTCGTTCATAATAATGGAAACCTTATCAAAACCTACTCACAAACCTATCTAAAACCTTCAAAAAACCTTTACTAATCGTTTACTACTATCTATCTCATTAAATGGATAGAAAACTGTATTGAAAGAGAAAAAAGGCTTTACGAACAAAGTAAAATAGAATAGTCAGACCAAATAAAACGGCTGCTATTTGATAGGTTATTTTCTGCTTATAAATTGGTGCAAAATAGGTCTTGTTTCTACTCATTTTTTAGGTTGTTTTTTACGAGCTGTAAGGCTGTTTTTTAGGCTTCCAAAAACACGGATTTTTGTTTGTTTTTGGAGGTGTCAAAAAAGGCTTAAAATCGGCTTTTTTGACACCGTGAACGCTGTTTTTTTTGGACGTTATCTTATTGGAAAATTCTATATAACTAGAAATAAGATAACGTCCACTTTTTTACGTTCTTAATCTTTCCATTTCCAATACAAAATCCTTAGAATTTTCAAACGAGTAAAGAGTTAGTTTTTTTCCATTATCCATTTTCCTAATTACTTCAAACTCAAATATAATTTG
>DAIUBX010000495.1:0-3019 GCA_036846465.1 Bernardetia sp. | reverse complement strand
TTCTTGGGCATTGAGTTGTGATAGAGAAGTTAGAGAATATGAAGTTTATGGAGATCCAGGACAATTTGGTACTTACTTCCTTTTTGGATTCAGTTCAACTCCTAGTTTTGAGGCAGTTGGTCTTATAAATGGAGAAAGTGTAAACTTTAGAGTACGTCCTGTTTATGGAAGTGGAAATTATGGAGTTTACTCTAATGTGGTTACTGTTAGACCTTCAATTGTTTTAGGAGAAGAAAATAACAATAAAGCAGGTTTTGCTTTCTTCCCTAATCCAAACACTGGAGAATTCAATCTTCAATTACAAGATGGTTCTAACTCTGCAACTGTGAGTGTAATTAATCTTTCTGGACAACGAGTTTATACAACTACTTTAAATGCTACTCAAACTTCTATTAACTTAGGAAATGTAGCTTCTGGTATGTATATCGTTCGTGTAGAAACATCTCAAGGCACTTATCAACAAAAAGTAAGTATTGTTCGCTAAATTATTTTATTTTTCAATATAAATTTTGTTTTACTAAAACAAAATTTATATTGAAAAATATTTATTATATATTTTATAATACAACTCTATTAACTGTATTATTTACTTAACATCAATCTTAAAATATAAATTTATATGAAATTTAATTATGTGCATATACTGTCTTTTTTCATGTTATTAACTGTAGGAGTATTTACTTCTTGCTCTAGCCTTAACAACGATAGTAAAAATAACGATACAAATGCAGCATTTATAGGAGAATGGAAACTTGTAAAAGCTACTTTTACAGGAGAAGTTGCAACACCTGCTGATTTCGAAGGTTTTGTTATTGAATTAAAATCTGATAAAAGCTATGTTATTACTAATCCTCTAGCGTTTCCTAGTCCTGCAGCAGCACTGGCTGGAGCATACCAAAACGACGAAGGTTTTTTAACTTTTGACGCAACTGTTTCTGTTCGTTTAGCTACGTTAAGTGGAAATAGTATGACTTGGGAATGGGAAGTAGCTAAACCAGGTAAAATAACTGCTACCTATCGTTATACTTTTGAAAGAATGTAAAATTTGTTAGTTTTTTCTTTAAAATCCTTTTTGTTATAATAATAACGAAAAGGCTTTTTTATTGGCAAATTATTTTTTGTGTTTTAAATTCAAAAATAAAAGAAAAATTATATCTTTGTGAAATTTAGTTTTTTATCCTTTAAATCTTATACTATCTCTATGAAAAAGTTTTTTTTCCTCTTCTCATTTTTTGCTATTACCTTTTCGTGCTTTGCTCAGAACAGTTTACCTAAAGCCTACTTGACTTCAGAACTTTATATTATGTTAGACGGAGAAAATCCTGCTGATGCAAAAGTTTTTGAGGCAGATATGACTGAGTTTGGTTTTACCTCACTTGAACAAGCAAATCGTTTTTTTAGTTTCTTTAATGACCCAACTGTTATTTTTGAAATCAATATGGCTACAAAAAAAGTAGTTATAACTCTTATTCCTTCAACTGACCGTCAAAATTGGACATTAACAGAATGGCAAACCTATTTTAAGAATAAAATTGTAGAACAACGCAATCAATTAGGTTATGTAGATTTTACTACTAGATAATTCTGATTTATAAATCAATTAAAAACTTAACCTTAATTTTTAAATTATCAAATAATGAAAAAACAATTTTATTCAATCTTCTTTTTTGCTATACTATTCCTTTTTAGCACTAACAGTTTATTTGCACAAGGTACTTCTTGTGCTACTGCTACTCCTTTTTGTACAGCTATTCCAATCAGTTATCCAGTAGGAACTACGGGAAATGCTGTAACTGGTCCTAATTATGGTTGTCTTAATAGTCGTCCTGCACCCGCTTGGTTTTATTTACAAATAGAAAACCTAGGTTTAATACAAATGGCAATCAACATGAGTATTCCTCGTGATATTGATTTTGCTATTTGGGGACCTTTTGCTCCTGGAAGTAATCTAACCGCTATTTGTAACCAAATTTCAGCAGGAGGACTTGCTCCTTCAGATTGTAGTTTTGCTGGAGGTACTGCGCCAGAAACTCCAGAAGTAACAGGTACAGCAACAGGACAAATTTTTGTAATGATTGTTACTAACTTTAGTCGTAATCCTACCGATTTAACAATCTTAAAAACAGGTGGACCAGGTACAACAAGTTGTTCTATTGTATGTAGTGTAGATGCAGGCGATTATCGTACTGCTTGTGAATCGGACACACTTAAAGTTGATGTAGGTGGAAGTCCTGCTGGTTGGTCTTTCCAATGGTTTGAAAATGGAACTGCTGTTGCAGGTGCTACGCAACAAGAATTTATTACAGACTTTGGCTATCCTGCTTCTCCAAACCGTAGTGAAGATGTTTTATATCGTGTAGTTGCTACTAATGCAGCATTTGGTTGTACGGTTGAAGATACTGTAAGTATTAGTTATCAGAATCGCAGAGCGTGTGGAATATTCCCAGAGTATCAACCTGTATTATCAGGAACAGCTTATTACTCAGGAGTTACTCTCCAATGGAATAAACCAGTAGGACAAGCTGCCGAAGAAATATCTGAATATGAAGTATATATGACTACTGACGAAGGAGAAACTTATACTCTCTTAACTATCACAGAAGAAACAACACTTCAAGTAGATTTAATCAATGGTAGAAATTATGGATTTAGAGTTCGTGGTATTTACGTAATACAAGGTGGAAATAACTATGACCCTAGTCCGTATTCAAATGTTGTTTATCTTAAACCTTCTATTGTATTAGGAGAAGATGACAAAACTAACTCTGCTATTAAATTGTTCCCAAATCCATCAAACGGAAGTTTGACTCTTCGTTTGGATGCACTTAATGCTGAAATAGCTACATTAAAAATTACTGATTTAACAGGAAAAGTAATTTTTACTAAAGAATTGAAAAATCTTGCTACTAAATCAGAAGAACAATTAGAACTTGTAAATATTTCTAGTGGTGTTTATATCGTTCAAGTACAAACTGAAAAAGGTGTTTATCAACAAAAAATTACGATTGTAAAATAAACA
>DAIUBX010000494.1:0-3023 GCA_036846465.1 Bernardetia sp. | reverse complement strand
AAAAATCGTATAAATCAGTTGCTCGTTTTTCTAGTTTTTGAGAAGTAAGGGAAATATTCGGAACAAACTCTAACACTCTAGAAAGCAAATAAATATTTAAAACATTGGGCGTATAAGTAGTTTGAAATTGCTTGGCTTGTTCTATCAAAAAAGAAAGCTGATTGTATCGTTTTGGTTTTTTGTTATTACTTTTATTTTGAATTTCATTTTGATAAAAATCAATTAAATTAGGCGAAAGAGCCATAATTCCAAGTCCAGCAGGTAGCCCAAAACATTTTTGAACAGACACAAACCACGCATCGGCATCAGAAAAATTTAGATTTTGTCCTGCCCAAGAAGAAGTTGCATCTATGAAAATAAAATCATTTTGTCTGTTCTGACGAATTTCTGAAAGCGTTTTTTGAGAAATTTGAGTAGCATTTGAAGTTTCATTCTGACAAAGACAGATGATATTAGGTAAATAATTATTTTGTGGGATTTGTTGAAAAAAAATATCTTCTACCTCGTCGTTTATTTCAAATTCAATCCCAAAACTCGTCTTTGGATAATTTGCTTTTCTATATTCAAACCATTTTTTACTAAAAGCACCATTGAAAAAATGATATGCACTCAATTCTGAAAAAGTATCATTCCCAAAAGTATCATTGAGAATATGCCAACATTCAGTAGCCGAAGAAGTAAAAATGATTGTATAATCTTTCGGAATAGTGTGTTTTTCGTGCAGATTTTTGACGATACTTTCATAAAGCTGTATAAATTTTTGACTACGATGCTGAATGCTTAAAATGCCATCATCATAAGCCTCATTGAGCCAATCTTTTACTTGTGGATATACTTTTGAAGGTCCGGGGTAGAAATTCATTTTCTTAATTCTGAAATTCAAATCCTAAGGGTCTTTGAAGATTCTTAGGGTTTTACGTATAAATTAAATCAATTCATCTAAAATTTTGTCCAGTTCTCTATCAATCGTTTCGTATTGATTTTTGAGTTCTACGATTTGTTTGTCTTCCATTTCCATTAATAAATCAAAATCTTTGAAGTTAGCATCGATTTGATTTTTTAGATTAGCAATATAGGTAGAGAGTTTTAGATAAATTTCTTCTTTGAGAGCTTGTTTTCCTTGGCTGATTTGCTCTCTATATTTTTGCATAATTTTTTGCTTTTTTACCATTACCGTAACGCCAGTAAAGAAAAAACCAATAGCTGTAATAATTCCACCTGTAACGTCAAAAACTACTCCTTGTGTCAGCAATGCTAAAGCAGCACCAATGATTGCCATTCCTCCTCCTGTTGCAAAATCAGTTGCAAAACTGGTTTCTTTTGGAAATAAATCTTTCTGAACAAAGTTTTCAGTTTCTTTGGTAAACTCATGAAACTCAGTTTGTAAATCTTGTAAAACTCTACTTCTACGGTCAGCAATATCTCCAAAAATAGCGTGATTTTCTTTCAAAATTTTTGGACTATTATTGAGCTGTAAATCAATCATTTTTGCCATTTGTTGAATTGTATCTGCTATGGCTGTAATTCCTTCTCCAAGTTTATCGGTTAAAGTTTTGGTAAGATTTTTTTCCAAATCTTGTGCTACACGCTCAAACCACGTCTTTACAGATTCTTTATCCGAAAGCATTGATTTAAAAGATTTTCCCAATAAATTAATAGGATTCAATCCTTTATTAATTTCTTGTTCGGTTTCTCTTGTGATATTTTCATATGCACCTAAAATATTTTCTATCAAAACATCAACTTGATACAATGATTTTTTCTCTTGGTCGTTGAGTGTTTTCTTTACATCTAATCTAAATTTATTATCAGCTTCTAGTTGCTTTTCTCTAAGATTCATTCCTTCTTTTATTCTTGAAAGAATTGTTTTTGAGGTATCAATGTTGTTTTTGAGCTTTAAAAGTGGCGCACGTCCTCCTGTAATATTGTCTTTTATATATTCTCTGATTCCTGCAAAATTACTTCCTTCATGATCGCCTGCTTGCTCTAATTTGGCAGAAACAGCAAAAATATGGGGTTCTAATAGTCCTTTCTTTTCTGCGTGTTTTCTTACACCTTCAATATTTGTATTCAAATCAGACTCATTTAACAAATCGGATTGTTGAAGAACAAAAATAATTTTCTTTCTCCAATCTTTATGAATAAAATCAAAAAAATCCCAACTAGACTGACGATATGGATTTTTAGCTTCAAAGACAAAAACAATCAAATCTGACGAAGGAATAAAATCTTCTGTAATTTTTTGGTGTCCTTCCGAAATAGCATTTGTCCCTGGTGTATCAACGATAGCGATTTCCTTTAAAATATCAACAGGTAATAAAATCTTTTTTAGATGTGGATTCATTACCATAATCTGTTCTTCTTCGCCATACAAAATCTGCTGAACGGTATCAGTACAAGGGTCTGGCGCAACTTTACAAATATTCTTTTCTGTTTCTAAAAGTGCATTGACAAAACTACTCTTTCCAGCCTTTACTTCTCCTACCACTACAAACATATAAGGTTCATTGATACGCTGACGTAGTTCGCTAACTGTACTAGAAAGCTCCTTACTCTGAATATCTTGAGTGAGATTGTGTAGATTTTTAATAGTTTCATCTAAACGAAGACGAAATTTTTGAAGACGTTTGTCTATGATGCGACTTTTCATTGAATTATTTTGTGTTTTTAAAGAAAGGAATTTTAATGAACAGGGTTTTCTTATAAAAATGAAAAAACACCGTTGTTGGTGTTTTAGCGATAGCGACACCAACAACTATGGATTGAAATAGACCTTCAAAGCACAAAAAACAGCTCTATATTTTTTTATAAGAAAACCCTGTTTTAATGAATTACATAATTCCCAAATAATTTCTTACGAAGCTACTAAAAAAAAGACAAAAAATATAGAAACTCTTTTAATCAGTTCATTTCTATCTTCAATTAATAATACTTTGCCATAAAAAGCACATCACAAAATATAACTTTTTTAAGTTTTAGTTAGTATAACTAATTAATGGCTTAAATTTTGGTCTTTATTATCT
>DAIUBX010000493.1:0-3024 GCA_036846465.1 Bernardetia sp. | reverse complement strand
GTCTAAAGACAAAATTTCGCTTTTGTTGGTGTTTTGGCGTAGCGACACCAACAAAAAACATATCACAACATTATTTTATAAACTTATCAAAATTCAGTTTATCTTTATATTTTTCCATTAATTCTTTGCCATATTTCTCAGCAAGTTGTGTTCCTGTTTGTTTAGCAAAATTAGAAAGAACAGGCAGGAGAAGTGTCCATAAAAAAGAGGCTGCTTTTTTATTATTTTTGGCAGCTAATACAGCACCATTATTCCCTTGTTGTACATATACAATTTGAGGCTCTTGATTTTTAGCTTTTTTACGCTTTTTCTTTCTAAACATTCCAAATACGAAACTAACCACTTTAATCCCCACAAAAGCAGAAGCACCACCAATAAGTGCCAACTTTGCTACTTTGGTTGTTTCGTCTTTTGTATCTGCAAATTGATTTTGAAGTCGTAACTTTTGACCTTTTTGAGCTTTCAAAAGTTCTTCTTTATGCGCTTTAAATGATTTTTCCATGATTAATGATAAAATAGACAATGAGGAAATAAAAATGATAAATTACTCTGTAACTAGACTTAACACCCTTGTTGGTGTTTTAGCGAAACGACACCAACAATATCAGAGCGATAGTTGGTACACCTTTTTAATTTGTATCAACAGCATTTTCATCTTTATCTTGTGTTGGTAAATTAGGTGTTTGTTTATCCGAAGTGTCTGTTTCTATGCTTTTTTGAGTGGTTTTGGCAATCTTTTCTTGTTCTTCTTTCAATCTTTGAAGTTTCAGTTCTGGATAGGTTATTTCATCCACACTTGTCAATTCCAAAGGAGTTCCTTTTATTCCTTCACTTACTCCATTTTCTACTTTTCTCTGAATAAAAGGCTGTAAAGCAACAAAAATAAGAGCCAGTGTACTATAAAAAAGTGTCAGAATAAAAAAACCAGTCCAATAACGAGAATTAAAAAACCATTCACTAAGCCCAAAACCTATCACTAAATTGCCAAATATAAAAATACAAAGCCCCAAAAAAGCAAATACAGCACCTTTAATAACTCCAAAAATCGCTTTTGAAGAACCTTCCACAATAGAAGTCTTGATAATTTCTAGTTGTAAATCAATATAGATTTTTGCTTCTTTGGTCAAGGCATCTATACCAAAATATTTCTTAATTTGTTCTATGATTTGTTGTTTGTCCACGAGGTATAAAAATTTCAGTTGAAAAAATGGAATCCCTAATTAAAGGTTAAAAATAACAATTTTTGAAGGTTTATCAATAATTATTTCAAAAACTCTCCTTTTTCGAAAAAGTTTGAGCTATTTGAGATTTTATTATTACTTAGAAAACTTCCAAAAAAACAATACATTCAAATCTAGCTTCAAATAAAATCAACCATTCACTAAATCATAAAAAAATGAACTCAATTATCGTTTATCTCTCTATTTTCTCCCTTTTACTTTTTTCTTGTACCAATAATAAAGTCGCCATTTCACAAGAAAATAAAACAATAGAAATAACAAATCAAGATTTTAACAATTTTGATAAAAACAATAAAAAAACTAAATTAAATTATACTCAAGAAAATCAAATAAAAAATCAAATTATCATAGGTGCAGCTCAAACTGAAAAGTATTTTGACTTCCTCAAAAACAAACGTGTTGGAATGATTGTCAATCATACTTCAGTAATTTATCAAGAAAATGATTCACTTCATTTAGTAGATTTTTTACTTAAAAATGAAATAAATATACAAGCTATTTTTGCACCCGAACATGGTTTTAGAGGAACAGCAAGTGCAGGAGAAACTATCAAAAATGGAAAAGACACCAAAACAGGAATTGATATAATTTCATTATATGGAAAAAATAAAAAACCAACTAAAGAACAATTAAAAAATATTGATATTTTAGTTTTTGATATTCAAGATGTTGGCGCACGTTTTTACACCTATATCAGCACAATGCACTATTGTATGGAAGCTGCTGCCGAATATAATAAGCAAATTATTATTTTGGATAGACCAAATCCAAATGGTTTTTACGTGGATGGTTGTATTAGAGAAGAAAAATACAAATCTTTTGTAGGATTGCACCCTATTCCGATTGTCCATGGTCTGACAGTAGGCGAACTTGCAAAGATGATTGAAGGCGAAAAATGGCTTGAAAACGAAGCAAAAAATAAAGTTCAACTAGGAGAAAAGCTAAAAATTATTTCGTGTCAAAATTACTCTCACAAGGACAAATATGATTTATCTATTGCCCCTTCTCCTAATCTCCCAACTCAAAACTCTATTTTACTTTATCCTTCTTTATGCCTTTTTGAAGGTACAACAATGAGTGTAGGACGAGGGACAAATTTTCCTTTTGAGGTAGTCGGACATCCTAACTTTCCAAAAGACGACTCTACAATTTCATTCACTCCAAAACCAAATGAAGGCGCAAAATATCCACCTTTTGAAAATAAATTATGTTACGGAATAGATTATCAAATTCAAAAGCTAGAAAGTAATTTTTCTTTAAAGCCACTTTTAGAATTTTATCAGACTATGAAAGATAAAAACTTAGAAGCTAAAAAAGATAACTTCTTCAATTCTTATTTTAATACACTAGCAGGAAATGACAAACTACAAACTCAAATAAAAGAAGGTTTGACAGAACAAGAAATCAAAGCAACATGGCAAAATGATTTAGAAACCTATAAATCAATGAGAAAAAAATATCTATTGTATGAAGATTTTGAATAAAATTTATACTGAATACAGTGTTTAATAAATTATCTAGCAAAAACAGAAGTGTTTTATAGTCCACCGTCAACGAGGCGTTACCGTCGTTGAGGTTTTGAGAACTAATCCTCGTTGACGGCGAAGCCTCTACGACAGTAGAAAAACATTGCAAAACTTATTAAACACTGTACTGAAATATGTAATTGCAATTTCTCTTTTAGGGATGAGAATTAAATAAACTACTACTTTTGATTTATTAATTAATTTATAATCAATGAATTAAATACACTGTTTCAAAAGTTTTTTAATGTTTTTTAATC
>DAIUBX010000492.1:0-3025 GCA_036846465.1 Bernardetia sp. | reverse complement strand
AAAAGATTACTATGTAATAACAAGTTTTACTACCTGCGCTTCTATATTTCAAGAGTCTTCTTAAAGCGTTTTTATGAATATTTTAAAACAATGAGGTGCAAAATTACGAAAAGACTATCGTATCTACAAGAATTATTTCAAATTAATATTATTTTTCTTTCTTAATAAATTTTATCTGAATATTTTTACTTGTAGCTTCTTTTTTTGTAGCTGATTTGTGGTTTTTTTGAATTTCTTCTTTTTTACATTTGCTAGGATTGTCACTATGGAGCAATCCTAGCTTTTTTCGTGCAGTTTGCATTTCATCTATAGACATTTTTGAAATAATTTATTGAATTGTATTTACTTTCACTTAATATACTTCATACTTCATACTTGGTTTTACCTTTCTACAATCATTTGGTTTACCTCTGTGCGTTGTGCAGAACGAAAATGAACAAAATACTCTCCATTTTGCCAACCATTTATATCAATAATCAAAGGTGATTTGTCAGCCTCTACTGAAAAATAAAGGACTCCTTCAGCATCATAAATCTGAACCGTTGCGTGTAAATCTGTACTTGGTAAGTGAATTTTGATATATGAACTTTCTACTTTTGAAGGCACAAATTGATTGGAAGCAAGTGTAAGAATAACATTAACGGGCATTATTTCAGAGTAGGAAACCTTACCAGCCGTATTCAATATCTTCAAACGATAATGCAAACGAGAAGCAAAAGCTTTTTTATCTACGAAAGAATAATATTCTATATTACTACTCTGAACAGTTTCGATAGTTGTAAAATTACGCCCATCTACGCTACGTTCTACCTCAAAATAAGAAATAGGAACTGTTTCAGCAGCTGATTGTAATTGCCAACGCAAAATAACTGTTTTGGGTGATGTTGCTTGTGCTTTAATGTTTACTTCTTGTGCATAGCTATCAGCGTAGGTATGAAAAGAACAGAAAAGCAAAATCAAGAAACAGCCAATAACGTGTTTAACAGAATTTAAGGAATAATATATAGTTTTATTTAGCATAGCTTTTTATGTTTCAGAAGTAATCCAGTAAGAATCTATTTTGTGTAATTCTGCTTATCATCAAGATAGTATTTTTCGAAGAACAAATCTTCTATCTTTTAACTAAAAATAGTCAGAATTTATACCAATAACCCTACAAAGAGGATTATAGTATATAGAAAAATACCTTTTTCGATAAAGCTATCTTACTTTGCTACAAAACAAAGGTTTATTTCTGTAAAAAAGGAAACTTTTTTACTTCTGCTTTCATCCTTTTTCCTTCTCTTACCTCTATAAAAATTTCGCTTCCCACTTTTGTAAAGTCTTTTTGTAGATATGCCATTCCGATAGACTTGCCCAATGAAGGCGATTTTGTACCCGAAGTAACTTCTCCAATTTGGTTTCCATCGTTTTCTGTATCAAATATTTTGTGGTACTGACGAGCAATTCCTTTATCCAAAACTTCAAAACCTACCAATTTTTTAGTAACTCCTTCTTTTTTTTGAATTTCTAAGGCTTCACTATTAATAAATTTTTTATTGAATTTTGTTATCCAGCCAAGTCCAGCTTCCAAAGGCGAAGTAGTATCATTTATATCATTTCCATACAAACAAAAACCCATTTCTAAACGAAGTGTATCTCTTGCAGCTAATCCAACAGGAATAATTCCATATTCTGCACCACTCTCCAAAATTGCACTCCAAACGGTAATAGCATTTTCATTATTTACATAAATCTCAAAACCTCCTGCACCTGTATAACCTGTATTCGAAATAATTACATTTGGAATACCTGCAAATGTGTCTTTTACAAAATGATAATATGGAATTTCTTTCAAATCAGTTTTTGTAAGAGATTGAAGCGCATCAGTAGCCTTTGCACCTTGAACAGCAAAAAGACTAATATCATCAGAAATATTTGTCATTTCTACACTTGCAGGTTTGTGTTTCATGAGCCAGTTCCAATCCTTCTCAATATTAGATGCATTGACAACCAACAAATAATCATTTTCTGCCATTTTATAAACTAATAAATCATCTACAATTCCACCTTTGTCATTCGGAAGGCAAGAATACTGAACTCTTCCATCATAAAGTGTAGCCACATCATTTGAAGTTACATATTGCAAAAAAGCCTCAGCTTCTTCGCCTTTTACAGAAAACTCGCCCATATGCGAAACATCAAACATACCTACTTTTTCACGAACAGCGTGGTGTTCAGTAGTTTGAGAAGCGTACCAAACAGGCATTTCATAACCAGCAAAAGGAATTAGTTTTGCTCCCAAAGTAGTGTGTATATCGTGTAGAGCAACTTGTTTTAGCTTAGTTGAAGAAGTAGTTTCAGACATTTTAGTTTATGTTTTTTGGTTAAGATCAATGTTTTTTAAGATAGTACAAAAGTAGGAATTTTTTTTGGAATCTATATTTAAGAAATGTGAACTTTAGTAATTAGGCTTTTATGTTTTGTGATTCATTTTTATTAAAAATAATGCTCGTAAAACCACCTTTATTTTAGTGTAGAAAAAAAGAATGTTTGAATTTCTCCTTACAGTCCCTTATCTTGCTTTATTATTTTTATGAAAAACTTTAACTTTATTTTTTGTGGTTAATCGCACTACTATTATCACTATCATAAGTGTATTTGGACTTACACTCTTTCTCATTTTTCTGTTTTTAATACAAAAAGCTGCTTGGAAACAAGAAAACGACACTTTAAAAACAGAGTTGGATAGTCTTCGGACGAGTAACCAAAATTTAGCTTTAGAGTTTGATGAAAAAATTGAACAAAGACGTATTTCAGATTCTCTTATGCACCGAAAAATATATGATACTTATTTTGATGCCTATGATGCTCAAAATTTTAGGTTGTATGCACTCTATAAAGATTCGGAACGAAAATATGGTTCGTCATCTAACTTGGCTCGTGCTTTCAATATAGAAAATTCAGAATCTATAAAAAGCAATTCTGTTTTGGGTGAAATGTGGTATATTGTTCCCATTAAAGGTGTTCATTTTGTGGAAAAAAA
>DAIUBX010000491.1:0-3031 GCA_036846465.1 Bernardetia sp. | reverse complement strand
GATTATTTTGTTATTTCTTCGGTACTGCCCTATCGGGCTGACCTAAGTATGAAAAGAAGATCAGTCCCGTAGGGCAGACCGACATAAAGAATATTCTTCTGTTAAAAAAGTTATTTGCGAAAGTCCTATTAAATTACTTTGATACTATTTTAGCTTCGCTAACTTTCAGTTGTACTTATCTGTATTTTCAATCCTATCAAACGATAGTTCAGCGAAGCTAATCCTTAACTAATCACCCCATAAAAAAATAGTATAGGGTAGAGTAGAATCTAGCTAGATAATTAATAATTTACTAATGATTTGGAAATTGCTACGAAATACAGAAAGACTAACTTAGTAGCATTCAAAAAGAGCTTTTATTTCCCTTTTTTATTTGCTTCAATTTATATCAATCAATTATGAATACGACTGCTCAAAACCAAATTGCGACTTACAAACTTCAAATAAAAAATGTGCTTTCATTGCTTAAAACAGAATACGATAACTTGAATAATTCAGAGAGTTCGAATAGAGAAAATACTGAAACTATTTCGCCAAAAGAACTTCAAAAACTCAGAGAAATGTCAAAACGATTGAATGAATATTGTAGCGATGTAATGGCGTATCAAGAAAAAATTCGTTTTCTAAATGCTGAATAGTCTTTCATTTATAATTGATTTTTTGAACTTTATTATTTAACTTTTGGTTTTGGAAAAGTGTATGATAAAATTGCATATAAAACAGCTTTTTAATTATAATTTTACATAGAATTCATAATTTAGCAAATTTAATTTGCATAATTTTGACATATACAAAATTTAACACATCTAATTTAAGTTACATAGTTAGATTTTAATTTTATTTATTTCTCCATTAATCCAAAATTCTAAAGTCATGGTTAGTCGGAAAGTGTTAATATTGAATGCAGATTATCGTGCAATTTCTGTTTGTAGTGTAGCCAAAGCATTTTTACTGGTTTATCTACGTAAAGCCGAGATGGTAAGTTCTGTACCAAATGGTTTTATTCAAACGGTAAACAAATCTTTCGCTGCTCCTTCGGTTATTCGTCTAAATTCTTACGTCAATATTCCATACAGAGGAGTGATGCTTACACGCCAAAATATCTTCAAACGAGATGGAAATCAATGTGTGTACTGCAAAAGTAAAAAAGATCTTACCTTAGACCACGTTATTCCACGCTCACAAGGAGGAAAAACATCTTGGACAAACTTGGTAAGTGCTTGTCAGCGTTGCAATGCAAAGAAAAGTGATTTCAGCCTTGAAGATGTCGGAATGAAATTACCTTATCAACCTTTCAAACCTACTTTTGTGATGTTTTTACGTGAATTCTCAAGAATGGGAGATGAGAATTGGAAACCGTTTTTACAACACGCATAAACCATTTCTAATGAACAAAAAATCACAAAATGCAAACGGAGCTTTGAGTGCTTCTGCAGATTTTACAAAAAAGAAACCTTCCTAAAACTGATTTTTGATAGTCAATTTTGAGAAGGTTTGTTTTTTTCCTCAATTTCTATTTATAATCTGTCTATCTATAATCTTTTCCCAAGTGGTTTGGTAGTTGTTTTTTTATCTACAGTTTCTAAGGCTTTATTTGCTTCTAGTTGTTTTGCAGGACTTAATTCCTTTTGTGTTGTAGATGGAATAGTAGTAGGCTTTTTTGGGGTTGGGTCTAACATAATTCTATTTGAAAGCCATTTAGTAGCATCTTCTAACTGCTCAAATACCTGTACTTTATATTTTCCTTGACTATTTTTGCTCAAAAACATTTCTAAAGAAATATTCGAAAAAAGGTCATTTCCTGTATTTATTGCCCAATAAAACATTCCTGCTTGAATAGCACGAGGAGTCCAGTCCGTAGTAAGCCAGTCATTGGCTTCATTCCAAGGCCCTACAATTTGGCTATGATCTGCCAAGACAGCAATGGCATTGTTTTCTGCTACTTGTTCGATAATTTTGTTATATCCTGTTTTGATGTCTTGCATACGAATAAAACCTTTCCATTGATAGAAAACCCATTGTGATTTTTCGTCATATTCTACAGTTAGACAAACAGAACCAAATTCGTTATTTACGTGGTGAATCATAGCAGAATTTTTTAAATTATAATAGCACAAAAAACAAAGAATAATTATATTTTTTCTAGTAAAACTAAATAAAATGAAGTAAAATGTAATCTGAGCTACTAAAATACTAATTTTGTGCCTATTTTCAAAAAAGAAATAAAAAAACTGCGTCCTTTTAATAGCACTGATGTATCAGTTCTGATTTTATTCTTCTTCATTTTGGTTCATTACCTTTTTAGATTTTCTACCTCTTTTTTGAGGTTCTTTAGGCTCTGGTTCTTCTTTTTTGGGTCTTGGTCTAGTAAAAACCCATTCTGTGCTTGAAGATAATTCTTCATCAAATTTATATCCTTCTTCTTCAAAGAATTTTAATTTACTGGGTTGTTTTATTTTATTTTGGATAATATAACGAGCCATTTTTCCTCTTGCTCTTTTTGCATAAATGGCTACTGTTTTTAGTTCTCCATTTTGTTCTTCTTTAAAAAGAGGCGTAATCGATTTGAGTTTGAAATGCCTATTAATAACTGCCTTTGCATACTCTTGAGAAGCCAAATTAATGATAATATCATCTGAGTAACGGGTATTAAAATAATCTGTCAGAAACTTTCCCCAAAACTCATATAAGTTTTTTCCTCGTGCAGTTTTTAAAGGTGTTTTCATTTCTAAGCGATACGGCTGAATTAAATCAAAAGGACGCAAAACGCCATAAAATCCTGAAATAATACGCAAGTTATTTTGTGCAAAAAGAAGTTCTTCGTCAGTAAGTGTATCCGAATCTAAGCCTTCATAGACATCACCACGAAAGGCTACAATTGCCTGTCTGTCATAATCTGGAGTAAATGGAAATTGAATATCTTGAAAACGGTTGTAGTTTAAGAAAGCTAGTCGCTCACTTACTTGCATTACTTCTTGTAACTCATCAATTTCTTTTTTCTGAACCTCCTCTAAAAGTTCTTTGGTGTCTA
>DAIUBX010000490.1:0-3059 GCA_036846465.1 Bernardetia sp. | reverse complement strand
AAACCTGCTGCACCTGCATAAGCAACAATGGCAATACGGTCATTTTTATTTAATTGTGATAAAAGCAGTTTGAGAGAAGAACGAAGAAGAGGTAATTTGTTTTGGTCAGACATTGAACCCGAAGCATCAATCAAGAAAACCAAATTTGAGGGTGCAAGATTGTCATAATCCAAATCTTTTCCTTGAATTCCGACGTGAACAAGTTTATGCTTTTCGTTCCAAGGAGCAACCGAAATTTCTGTACTTACTGAAAAAGGGTGTTTTCCTGTTGGTTTTTCATAATCGTAATCAAAATAATTGATAAATTCTTCGATACGAACGGCATCAGGATTTGGAAGCTGACCCGATTGAATAAAACGACGAGCATTAGAATAAGAAGCATTATCAACATCAATCGAAAAAGTAGAAAGAGGTTCTTTAAGTGATTGAATAAATTTATTTTCTATCTGTTTTTGATAATTTTCTGTGTTTTGTTGGATTTCATCGGCTATATACATTTCACTTTCAGCGTAATCCATTGCCATTTCCTTTTTTTCCAAACTTCTTGCAGGAGAAGAGGCTACATTTCCTTGTTCAGCATAAGAACTATCAGACATTTCATAATTCGATTTTTTAGAAGAATTACAAGCCACAAACAATAAAGTTGAGGTAGCAATTAAAGCAATTTTTGTAATTGAAGAGATTTTTCTCAGAGGTTTTTCTATTAGTTGCATAATCATAAAAATTAAAGTGAGGTAAATTTGTTTGTTTGGGAAGTAGATGCAACACTTCACAAAATTCCACACAAAAATTTTTATTTTTTTATACTAGGGTTTTTTGAGTAACTTTTGTTACCCCACTAAACGTAATTAAATTGTATTTTTGATAAAATAATTATCATCTTTTCAATATCAAAATCTAATTGTATGACTATCAAATCATTTTATATAGCTTTATTTTATTCTTTTTTATTTATCAGTTGTACGGATTCAAAAAAAGGAAGTACCAACGCTTCTATTCCAAAAGAAGAGATAGTTCAAACATCTCAAAAAGAAGTCGAAAAAGTACTTACTCCTGAAGAAGAACTTGTAAAAGGTTTGGAATTAATGGAAGCAAACTGTTATTCT
The DNA here is from genome assembly GCA_036846465.1 of Bernardetia sp. Lineage (GTDB taxonomy): Bacteria > Bacteroidota > Bacteroidia > Cytophagales > Bernardetiaceae > Bernardetia. The sequence goes on along the minus strand of DAIUBX010000490.1, from coordinate 1,953 downwards.
TGTCATAGTCCGAGTGCTTCACAGGCTGCAAGATCTGCTCCTCCTATGGAAGAAGTTAAGAGGTATTATATCAAAGAAGGGACAACACAAGAGCAATTTACAAGCGAATTAATAGCCTTTGTGATCAATCCAAGTAAAGAAAGAGCAAAAATGAAAAACGCTGTTGAGTATTATGGATTAATGTCAAAGATGAATTTTAGTGAAGACAAAATCAAAAAAGTAGCAAATTATATCTATAATTCAGAACTAGAAAAACCTACTTGGTTTGAAGAATATTATAAAGCCGAACAAGAAAAAAAGTAATACTTGGTACTACATTAAAACATCAACAAAGACAGCATGATTTTTTCTAGTTTAGGAAGTCATGCTTGAATTAGAAAATATAAGACAAAAAAATACCCTTTCTAAATCTCTAGTTTCCTGTACTTAAACGAAAACTGTCAACGATTAGAAAAGGTATTTTCTTGCAAGTAATGAGAAAGGTATAAATTTAAAGTACTTCTATATAACGAATTTGAGTTTGAAAAAGTTTTTCTAAAATGATTTTTGTTAAGATTTTAACTCTTCTTCAATTTCCTAAAAGTTCGATATTCTACCAAAACGGTAACTGCTAAAAACAAAACGAGCAATCCATTTTGAATTAAATGTTTTTGCCAAAATCCTGTCCAGTGTATATTCAAACAAACAAAAATCAGCGTTGTAGAAATTCCTAAATACAAAATCATTTTCAAAATTGGATAGGGAATCGGTTGGTATTTATTTCCCAAACCATAACATAAAGCGGCCATTATAAAATAACAAGAAAGCGTCGCAATCGCACTTCCAAAATATCCATAAAAAGGAATCAAAATAAAATTGAAACTAATTGTAATTATTGCACCTACCAAACTTATCCAAAGTCCAAAATGAGTACGGTCAGAAACTTTAAACCAAACCGAAAAATTGTAATATAATCCCAAACAAATATTAGCTAAAAGTAGAATCGGAACAACAAAAAGTCCTTCGTGATATTCTTTATTCAAGATAAAAATGTTCGCTATCCATTCCATATTCAAACTCACACCAAGCATCATCAAAACACAGACAATCGTAAAAAAATGAGTAATCGTTGCAAACGTTTTTGGGGAATCTTTCTGACTAGCTTGAGAGAAAAAAAACGGCTCTGCACCATATTTAAAGGCTTGAACGGCTAGAGTAATAAAAATAGAAAGTTTGTAACACGCTGAATAAATCCCCACAGCTTCCATCGAAGTTTTGCCTTCATAAAAATTATTTGGAAGCCATTTTTGTAATAAAGTTCTGTCAATTACTTCATTAACTGCGTATGCAATTCCTGCAAAAAGCAACGGATAAGCGTACAAAACCATAGGTTTAAAATCTGTCCAATTTTCTTTCCAATTAAATGTAAAATGAAAATCTTTAAATTCTTTCCATAATAAAGGAATGACAGAAAAATTTGCAATCAAATTGGCTAAAAAAACATAACCTAAAGTATTTTCTGGGTCATAAATTAGTTTTGCATAGTCTTGAAAAAACAAAAATTGAGTTCCTTCTGCACTATGTTTGCAAAAATAAAGAAAGAAAAAATTGAGAAAAAGGGTAAGAATAATAACTGTCATTCGAAGAGAGGCAAATTTCAGGGCTTTTCCCTCGGCTCTCAGTCGTGCATACGGAATCGCAACAACAGCATCAATCGCAATAATACCAGCAAACCATTTTACAAATTGCGCATTATTTGGATATTCTAAAAAAATAGCTATTGGCTCTGCAAAAATCCACATCAAACTGCTCAAAATGAGCGACGTAAACATGACAGAGCTTAAAGAAAGGTTATAAGGCTTTCCATTTTTAGCCGATGGATTATTCTCATCTTTATTATTTCCCTCCTCATTTTTAGTTATGAAACGAAAATAAGTCGTTTCCATTCCATGTGTATAAACTACATTTAGAAGA
>DAIUBX010000489.1:0-3061 GCA_036846465.1 Bernardetia sp. | reverse complement strand
TTTTCATTTAAGAATTTATAATTTTCAAATGCTTGATGTTTTTTTTGGTGTGGTGTTACTAATTTTTCTAATTCATTTATCAAATCAAAAAAGTTTTTTTGAGCGTGTTCTTCTAATACTTTTTGATACAAATGAAATAAAATAAGAAGGTATTTATCTTGAATACCATTTTTAGTAAGTTTTTTATAGAGTTCACTTTTTATATTAAAAAGATAGTTTGTATCAAAAATTTGATCAAAATCTCCTTTTGAATTGAATAGTTCTACAAACAAACGTTCTTTATAAAGTTTATGTGCTTCTTTTGAAGTTTCTTTTTGATAAAATTCTATTTCGTTTATTTCAAAATTGAAAAGAAGTTCGGTTAGGAAAAAATAATAGAACATAGAGTGAGCAAAGCTATAATAATCTTTTTTCACTTTTTTTGTTCCTTCTTGATATTCTACCGTATTTCGCACAAAGAAAGAACGGTCAATAAACTGTTCTTGGTAATTGTTGAGTTTTAGCAATTCCTTTCCTTCTACTTGTGTTTTGTTTTCTTCAAAAAATGTAAGAGCTATTTTGCTTCCGTCAGCTTTCAGCTTTTCTATATCGGCATCATCCTTATCATTTGGCGATTTATTGACTTGCCTAACTACCCAATTTTGGAAAATGCTTTTGTATATCTGATACGAATATTGTAATTCAAGTTGATTTTTTGCTATAAAATCATTTAGATAACTCAAAACAAGAGGACGCAGATAAATATCATTTCCTTTTATTTTTTGATAAATAGTATCTTGTTCGGTTTTTGTTAATTTTTTGTCCTGTATTTTTATGTTTTTTTTGATGTACTTTTTAGTAAACTCATCATCCACTTTTTCAATAAAATACCTAAAAATAGGTTTTCCATCTGCTTTTAGATATGTTTTTGGATCTATCAAAAAAGGCTCACTTCGAACTGAAACGAATACTTTATGAAAATGGGCTACTTTTTTAATTACTTCTTTAAGCCTATTTTCTCTGTGCAGGTGTAGTTTTTCAGCTTTTTCTTCTGCTTCAATTTCTGTTCTTATTTTACGGCTAATTCTATCTTCATCAATAGCATCAATGAAAATAATGGTTTGTTTTTGCTGTTCTAGTGTGAGTTTTTTTAGAATAAAATCAATTTTTTGGTCTGTATTTATTCCACAATAAATGAAAACAAAGTATTTCTCTTCGAAAGAAAACGAACGAGCTAACTTCTTGAAAGCTCTTTGCATATTCGTTGTTTTCCCCATTCCAGCTTCTGCCATCAAAAGAAAAATAGTAATATTGCTGTTTTTTTTCGCAAAAATACTAGAGATAATTTTTAATAAAGGTGTGTCATTAATTGTTTCTTTCTGATTTGACAATCTCAATCTTTTCAGACCTATTCGAACATTATAAGCAAAATCTAAACTTTCAAAAGGAATTATCCATTTTTCTATTGTTTGCCATGTTGGAATAATATCTATGTATTGATTTAGATTTTTTTCTTGTAAAGAATTATCATAGTCCAAACTTTTCAGATACAGTTTTTTGCCATTAAAAAAATGATACCATTTTTTATGGTAAATAATAGGAGGATAGATAAGTGGCGTAACGATTTCCTCTTCTTCAGTTACGCCAAATGCTTTTTTAATAAAGTTTTTAGTCTATCTTTTATGTTTTCTGTAAAATGTTCATATTTATCACTTTCGTATTGTCTTTTCATAGCATTATATTCAGATCGCTCTTTCATGCTTTCAAAACTATCATCTATCATTTCAAAAATATCAGAAAGCTTGTTATCAATTAAATATTTTTTAACCTCTTCCCATGTTTTTGGATAATCTTCTTTTTCCTCTTGTGGTTTTGGTTCTTCTTGTTTCATTTCAGTTGCTTGTTCGATGGTAGTTTTGTCAGCTTTATTTTTCATAATGTAGTCGTCCCAATCTTGATAAGCAAGATAAATAGAAATAATGTTTAGTGTGTGTTCAGTAGGAAAAGAGTTATTGCTTTTATCTAACCCATAAAAACCTTTTAGAGTAGCTAATGAAATAGTCGTAATGAGTTCATTAATTTTTTTCAAGTCTGTTGTAAGCACTCCCAAGCCGTTCTCTTTTATATTCTTTGAATTGATTTGTTCTAATGGAATAGGCTCATCCCAATCCTTATAATGAGCATACAAATCTTCTCTTAGTTTTTTAAAGTAGTAATTATTCTCTTGTTCTGTCATAATAGAAAGTAGTTTTGAGAAGTGAAATATTGCTTTGACCTAATTTTGACCTTTTGCTTTTTTAAAATAAAAATAAGAAAAAATCAATCTATATGAAACGTAAATGAAGTATTGAATAATTGACTTTTGTTTGACCTGCTTTGACCCAACGAATAGAAAGAAATTTGAGTTTATGTAACTATAATCCAAAAGCAAAATAAACAATCTTTTGGAATCTTAAAAATTACTTTTAATCAATTTTTACATTTCTAATTTTATTTCATTATGAACATTACAAAATTCACCTCCGTAGAACAGCCTTTTTATAATGGCTATTTATTTTTATCTTCTATTTCTTGGGCAGAACGTTTGATTTATTTCTTTGGTTGGTTTCTCCTTCAAATGAGTGCAAACGACAAAGATAATTCGATTACACTTAGTCTTTTTGGACTTCTGAAACTAGAAGCAAAAGGCATCAAAGATGTTATTCTTTTATTGATTGTCTTATTTGTTCTGTTGTATGCTTATTTTTGTTGATAGATTTATCGTCAAGCAATAAGATTTAATTTTTAACACCAAAACCATTTATCGAAAGTAATACACTTTTGATAAATGGTTTTTCTATTTTTATGTCCACCATCGTTGAGACTTTGCTATAAACGAGATTTTATTGATTCAATTTCAATTCTATTATTTTCAAAAAATCTTTTGTTCCCTCTATATCAAAATAGGTTTCTTTTACTAATTCTACTTGATAGTATTGAGGTAAATACATAGACCACTTTGAAGAACGAAGAATTTTAGGATTCGTTTCTAAAAAAGAAGTGAGAATAGGTGCGCCAATAGGGCGAGGAGGACGCTTCATCA
>DAIUBX010000488.1:0-3082 GCA_036846465.1 Bernardetia sp. | reverse complement strand
CTTATTTTGTAAAACATCATTTAACTAAATTTCTAAATGAAAAGGATTTTGTAGTGCTTTTTGCTGCGCCTAGAAATGCCATTGCCAAACAACAAGCCTTAGAAGTAGGAGAAAATAGAAACGAAAATAAGATTGTTTTTACAGCAGATACAGCTTCACAAGCTATTGAAAGGCTAAAAACAGAACAGCATGATATTATTTATACTAATTTTGATAAACTCCCAGATGCGTATCACGTTCTGACCCAGTTTTACAATAAAAAAATATTCTTAGTCATTGATGAGGCGCATTTAATTACAAGTGATAGTACTTTTAGACCCAAAGTAATTGGGAATTTGCTAGAAACAGTACTGAAAAATGAACATAATTTACTCATGAGTGCTACTCCTACAAAACTCTATTTGCCAAATTCAGAAATAAATCATTTTGAGGTCGTTGCAACAGATAAAAAAAAATATGCTGCTCCGTCACTTATTTTCTGTCAAGATAAAAAAATGACTTCTTTTGCTTTTGAGAAATGTAAAAGTATTGTAGAAAATAACGAAAGAGCCATTATTCATCTCAACAGCATCGAACAAGCTCGTTTACTTCAAAATCTATTACTAAAAGAAAAAATTGGTGTTCATTTTTTAGCTTCTATGGGACTTACTCCTACCGAAAAAGAAAATTTTGATAGCATTCAAAGTAAATCTACTTTCAACTGGAACGATAAAAAACAAATAATTATAACTACTTCCGTTTTAGAAGCTGGTTTTAATATCGAAACAGACAGAAAAACGACAAATATTTACCTTAACAAAACGAGAGCAGGATTTGATACCACTTCTTACCGTCAATTTATTGCTAGAATTAGAAATTATGATGTACAAGAAGTAGAAAATATCATCGTAACACAAAATTATGCTCATTTCTTGCCTAATGAAAATTTGGTTTTAGAATACGATTATGAAAAAACGATTGAATTTGCTACTGAAAGTTTAGCTATTCACAACAAAGAGATACCAAAATTCTAAACTAGAATATGGAGAGGAATTTCACGACTTCGAAACGGAAAGACTAAAAACAGAAGTTTCTAAATACCTTTATTTTGATAAAGAAAAAGGTGATTTTCAAATTAATTATCAAGAAATATTTGCAGAATATACCCACGAAAAAAACAAACAGGGAAGTCCTTATTTTGAAAATCCGAAAGAGATTTTATTTTATGAACAAGATATAAATAAAGATGTGAGCCAGTACCAAGAATTCCAAAAAGCCGAAAAAGACAAAGCAGGGCAAGAAATAGCACATTTATTTGTCAATGACTTTGAAAAACTGGTCGTTTCAGTAGAAAAATATACCCAAGATGTAAAACTGAAAGCAAAACTAAATTTTGCATCAGTAGAAGATCCTATTTTACTAACACCTGTACAGCTCGTAATAGCTGAACAGCTTTTGAAACACTATTTATATTTACTCAAAACGAGTAACGAAAAAGGAATTACAGAAATTTCTGCTTTAAAATCTATTTTGGTAGATACAGAAAACTTGACACTTCGAAAAACAAACGATTTGAGAAAACGAAAAATGGAGTTTATTTTCTATTGGTTGATGCTAAGAAGAAATACGAGTAAACGCATGGGAATTTCTGAATCGTTGCAAGTAGAAGAATTTAAGAGAGTGATTAAGATTTTTAAAGAACTCAAAGAAAAACTACTGACAGCAGAAGAAGTAACCGAAGCTATTAATCGTTTTCAGCATCAGAAAAAGAAGTATTCAAAACGTAAATGTTTAGAACTCTTACAGCTACTTTGTGAGGTCGAAAGAACAGCAATAGTTGAACAGGGAAAGAAAACCTATTTTTATGCTTACAAGGGCGAAAAAGACTATAAAACGGCACTTTCAGACCTTTTAGGAGAACCTTATTTTGATTGATAAGGACATAGATTAGACTTATTTACCTATTACAATTCAACCCTAATTCATATCCATATAAAATACAAAAAGAACAATTACATATTGCTTTTCACGATTATAGAATCTTACTCAATAACCTTTTCAATGTAAATGGATTGATTTACTATGGAAAAATGCGACTAGTCACAAATTTTTTGGTTATCTGACAATTTTTGTGATAATTTTATTTTTGGTAACACCTAATTTTAACTTGGTCTGTACCGAAGGTCTGACTTGAACAAAATAGAAAATACATTTTAAAAATACCTACTAGTGATTTTCCACAAAAATTGTCAGATAACCAATTTTTTCTACTTACTTAGACACTTAGAAAGATACTCTAAATTATTTAGTAAGGTAACAGGATGTTACTTTACTAAAGTAGAGGTAGTTATAACTTTTAAATATTGTGCGCTAGGACCTCCAATAGTCTCACCTTCGAAAGAAATTATTAAACTTTTTTCTGTAAGCTCTATTATAGTCCACGTAAGCTCTCCTGTTCTATTTGCTTTTGTATGGAGTGTCATATCATCAATAAGCTCCTATGTTCCACTATAGTTTATACCACGACTGACTACTTCATCAAATGTACCATCCGATTTATACTCTGTAAAGTCTCCTATTGATTGTCTAGTATAAGCATCTACGAGTTGATTATCTTCGTCATAAGAATCAATCTGTACTGATTGATATGTCCATTTTCCTAGAAGTTTTTCTCTAGTAGTTAGTGGTTCAGTTTCTTCTTCTTCCTTCTTACACCCACTAAAAAACACGATACAGAAAGAAAGCAGAATAAAAATAATTGATAGATTTTTCATTTGATAATTTAAGTTTGAATAATGAATGTTTAGTTTAAAATAAATAGTTGTAAAAAAAGTAGTACAACTCTGAATAGTTGGTTATAATGACTTAAAAATAATTGATTTTATCAGTATAGTCAATACAAATACAAGAATACAAAAACCACGGCTACAAGCCGAATACCTATAAATCACTCGTTAAGGCAATATTACGAGCCACAGCAGGGGATCGTTCATATAAAAAAATGTTATTTCTTGCCTTTGTTGGTCTTTAACTTCGGCTTGCCGTTACGATGACCAACAAAAAACACCCCCACAAATCTAAAAACTTACCACCAAAACCATTG
>DAIUBX010000487.1:0-3089 GCA_036846465.1 Bernardetia sp. | reverse complement strand
AATGCTGTTTCTAGGAAATTGGTGCATAAATGGAGAAGTGAAGAAGACGGGATTTTGGTAGGAAAAAATACCGTTTTGCAAGACAATCCAAAACTAAATGTAAGAGAATGGACAGGCAAAAACCTAGCACGAATTATTTTAGCAGGAAATGGTTTTGAGCAGCTCAATTCTAGTTTTTCGGTTTTTGATGATTCGCAGCCAACGATTTTTTATTCTTATTCTCATAATGATAAGGCTGATAACTCAAAAAAGACTACTTTTGTAGATAAATTTTTACAAACTGAATTAATAGAATTAGATTCTACCAATTTTTGGCAAGAACTCTTTGAAGATTTGCACCGTAAAAATATTCATTCTGTTTTTGTGGAAGGGGGAAGCAAAATTTTACATTCCTTGATAGAAAATGGATTTTATGATGAAATCCGTCGTTTTACGGCTACAAATGTCTTCTTTAATGAAGGATTTGAAGCTCCAAAAATTTCTATTTCGCCTATGAAAACAGAAATGATAGAAGACAACAAACTAGATACAATTATGAATTGTGAATGGTAAATTATGAATTGTGAATTTCAATGAGATGAAACACAATTATAAATCTATCATTCAGTGTAATTAATTCATCATTCACAATTCATCATTCACAATTCAAAAAAATGATTTTATCCGACAAAGAAATATTAGCAGAAATTGAAAAGGGAACTATTTTAGTTGAGCCTTTTGATAGAGAGTGTTTGGGTACAAACTCCTACGACGTACATTTGGGTAAATTTTTGGCTACTTATAACGACGAAATTTTAGATGCCAAGGCACACAATAAAATCACAACTTTTGAGATTCCAGCAGAAGGTTTTGTTCTTCGTCCGAATACACTTTATTTGGGAGTAACAGAAGAATATACCGAAACACTTGCTCATGTGCCTTTTTTGGAGGGAAAATCTAGTGTGGGAAGGTTGGGAATTGATATTCATGCGACGGCAGGAAAAGGCGATGTCGGTTTTTGTAATGCGTGGACATTAGAAATTTCGGTTACACAGCCTGTTCGTATTTATGCAGGAATGCCGATTGGTCAGCTTATTTATTTTAAAGTAGAAGGCGAAGTGGAAAGACCTTATAATGAAAAAAATTCGGCTAAGTACAACGAAAGAAGTACAAAGCCAGTAGAATCTATGATGTGGAAAAATAAATTTTAGTTTTTAGAAATTAAAGACGAAATAAATTTATTTTTTACAACAAACCATAAACAAAATCCGTTTGGTAGGAAATTTTGAAATTTTTTTACCAAAAATATAAATCTTAAAACCATAACGTTTTACTATAATTTTGAATTATTTTCGTAATTTTTAATTCGTAATTCGTAATTTATTAAACCTATGCAAAACGAAGGATATTCAGCAGAAGCTATCAAAACTATTAGAGATAAAGCTCTAAAAGAAGGACGTGATTTTGTAATCAATGAAGACATTGAACGTACTTCCGAATCAGTTTGTTTTTATTTTATTGGAGAATACAAAGGCAATGCCGTTGTATTTGATGCGTGTTTGTTTGCACTACGTGTAGAGTATGAAATGGCAGTTTTTGCACTTGCAGAAGAGCGTGTAGCAGATACTTTCCCAGATTTTCACTTAGAATCTGAAATGGAAGAAGAAGAATCTGAAGCAATGGAATATTTCGACGAAAAAGTAGCTGAAATTGAAGAAAATGAAGAAGTACAAGTAAGCGAATACATTGATTTTGACGAAGGTGTTGATTATGGTGTTGGCTTAGATGTTTGTTTGAAAATAAAAGAAGTAACTGATGATACAGTTGCTAAATTTATTTCTAGTTTCAACAAAGGAACATTCAAATTAGACCCTAAAGATTATACTTTCAAATTAGAAGAATTTGGAGAATAAAAAAGTAGAACAGACTCCTTAGTCTGTTTATAAAATTCTAAAACCTATCATTTTGCTAAAAAGTGATAGGTTTTTTTATTGATATATTACGAAATTCTTAATTTTAGACTTTATAAGTTATATTTGTGTAACAGATGTTAAACAATACTCATCAATCAGTATTTACATACTAATAATTATAAACTGAAACAAATTTTACAAATATGAATCATATCGCAGTCATTGGTGCAGGAACTATGGGCAACGGAATTGCTCACGTTTTTGCTCAAAATAATCATCAAGTATCTTTTATCGATATTTCTGAAAATGCACTTACAAAAGGTCTTAATACAATCGGTAATAATCTTGACCGTCAAGTTAATAAAGGACTCTTGACAGAAGAAGAAAAAATAGCTACTCTCAAACGAATTACTACTTTTACAAGTGTTGAAGAAGGCGTAAAAGGTGCTGATTTGGTGGTAGAAGCAGCTACTGAAAACATGGAAATCAAACTCAAAATTTTTGAGAATTTGGATAAAGTATGTGATGAAAAAACCATTTTAGCAACAAATACTTCTTCTATTTCTATTACTCGTATTGCTGGAGCGACTCAAAGACCAGAAAAAGTAATCGGAATGCACTTCATGAATCCCGTTCCTGTCATGAAACTCGTTGAGGTTATTCGTGGCTATTCTACTTCTGATGAAGTTACAGATAGAATCATGGAGATGTCTAAAAATTTAGGCAAAATTCCTGTTGAAGTAAGTGATTATCCGGGGTTTGTTTCGAATCGTATCTTAATGCCAATGATTAATGAGGCGATTTATGCCCTTTATGAAGGCGTTGCAGGTGTAGAAGAAATTGATACCGTTATGAAATTAGGAATGTCGCACCCAATGGGGCCTCTTCAATTAGCTGATTTTATTGGTCTTGATGTTTGTCGTTCTATCTTGGAAGTATTATTTGAAGGTTTCGGAAATCCAAAATATGCTCCTTGTCCACTTTTAGTTAACATGGTAAATGCAGGACATAAAGGCGCAAAATCGGGTACTGGTTTTTATGATTGGTCTAAAGGCGCAAAAGATTTGACTGTTGCTAATCGTTTCAAAAAGAAAACAAATAAGACTTCACAAGAAGCGTAAATATAGATTTTCATCTCGTTGGTGGAGACACCATGTCCGTCAAGCTAATTTTATTTTACCTCATAAACAGGGTTAA
>DAIUBX010000486.1:0-3115 GCA_036846465.1 Bernardetia sp. | reverse complement strand
ATGCCAAAAGTTTGGGCAGTTGTGGTCGGAGTGGCAAGTCATACAGCTATGCCAACGTTGCGTTATTCTGATGACGATGCGTATCAGATGTATGCTTTTTTGAAAAGCCCTGAAGGTGGTGCTTTATCTGACAATCAAATCACGCTTTTAGTTGATGAAAATGCGACAAAACAAGGTATTATTAATTCATTAAATCAAAAATTTAGTGCAGCCTCTGAAAATGATTTAGTGATTTTTTATTATGCAGGACACGGTTTGGAAGGTTCTTTTATTCCTTACGATTACAACGGAACAGAAACTACCAAACTTTTACACAAAGACGTTCAAGATATTTTTACAAGCTGCAAAGCAAAAAATAAATTATTTATTGCAGATGCGTGTCATTCGGGCAGTAGCAGTGAAAATTTGAGAGGAAACGTAAAAGAAACAATGGATAAATATTATCAAGCTCTTGCCAAAACTTCTGGAGGAACGGCACTTATGATGTCCTCAAAAGCAGAAGAAACTTCACTTGAAAATAAAACGATTCGCCAAGGTGTTTTTAGTTATTATTTGATTCGTGGCTTAAAAGGCGAAGCAGATTTTAATGCTGATAATATTGTTTCAGTAAGAGAACTTTTTGATTACGTTCAAACACAAACTCGTCAATATACAAACTACCGTCAAAACCCAGAATTATACGGACTTTTTGACCCAAATATGCCGATTGGGGCTGTTAGGAAATAATTTTTTGAATTACGAATTAAAAATTACGATTTATGAAAAACTCACGCAGAAATGTTTGAGTTTTTTTGTTTGGAAATTAGTTTGACTTTGTAGTATCAGAACGATTGTGGTACACATTGATTATGGCTACACTATCTTTATGATTTATAGGATTTATGATTGTCAAATAATAAATCCCTGTACTTTTGTTTTTAAATTCAAACTCTTTTTCATTAGTGCTTGGTGTGTACTCCATAATTAACTCTCTTCTACTATTATAAAAAAGAAGAGCTGCAATTCCTTTTTCAAAAGTATATTTATAGGTAACTCCTTTGTAAAAAACGCAAGTATATTCAGGATTTTCACCATATGCATGATACCATCTGTGAACTGCATGGTACTTTTTCACAAACGTATATTCTTCTTCATTCTTGATTTGATTTTCCAAATCTTGCGAAGCCAAAACCAAAAGAGAAGATTTATTGACATGTTTTCCTTCTAATTTCAAATTGTATTTTCCTGTATTTTTACATTCAAAAATTATTGTCTTAGAAAAATAAGAAGAATCGCCATAGGTAACTTTGTTATTTTCTATAATTTCTAATTGAGAATCAAGTAAAATCATATCAAAATAGCGTTTAGAAAAATATTGAAATTTATACTTTTTTCCTTCCTCTAAATTCAATTCTAAAGTAGATTTTTTATTGATTTTGTAAATGTTTTCTATTTCATAATCACTTTGAATGCTATTTGTAATTAATTCGTTTTCTTTCTCCTTTTCTAAAACACTTTTATAGGGTTTACAACTTCCTAGAAAAGTAGTGATTAGGATAAAAACGAATACATTTTTAAGTTTCATAGTTGTAGATTTTAGAAAACATAATTGTTGAATAAACTTAAAAGTATAAAAAAACTCACTCATTTTATGAAACAAGTGAGTTTTTGAGAAATATTTTTGAAATTATTCTATCAACCAATCTTTTGCTTTATCAGCATCATCAAAAAAACGAACTGCAAAACCTCCAGTAATTTCCTCTTCCATAAGCTGTTCCATAGCTACTTGAGCAAATATATCTGACGTTTCTACCATCGCAGCCATTTCTACTCCAGCTTCAATACATTTGGGAAATATATTTTGAGCATGCCATTCTTGCAATTCGGGAACAATGATATATTTCATTTCTTGATTATTTACCAATGCCTTTTTGGGCTTGTATTTTTCAAAAAATTCAAGGTAAGTAAGCATTTCTTTTTTAAATTTTTCAGTATTTAAATCCTCGCTTCCTGCTTTAAAAATATGCGAAAAAATAGAATTTTCTTTGTCGTACTCAAAAATAGAATAATTGCTTTCGCAAACAACCATAATTTGTATTAGATATTAAGTGAAAAAGTTCACATTTAGAATGTGAAGTGAATATTTACATCTAAATATAATGCAAATTATGAAATAAAGTTTTGGCTTTTTAGATTTTTCAAAAATAATTCATCTATTTTGACTTTTGAACTTTTCACTTAGCTCTTATTTTCTACTTGTGTAGTATCATTTTGAGCAAAAAGAGAAAGTAAAAAGGCAAAGGGAAAGAATAAAAATAAAATTAATTTTTGCATCTTTTTTTAGGTTTTTAGAGTTGTATAGTTCAAATTAAAGAAAAATATCAGATTTTTATAAAAAAATTTAAACCTCGTTGACGGCAAAACCTCAACGACGGTGGAATACAAGCTATGCAAAACAATTATTATTTCATTCGTGCGCTTTCAAACGAGCTTTCCAAACAAATCATAGGATTAGAAATTGCGACTATTTTTTCTCAAAATAAAGACGAGTTAGTGCTTGGATTAATTGATAACAACAATCCAGAAACTGAATTTTGGATTCGTGCTACCTTTACACCCGAACTCACAACACTTTCTTTTCCTCAAACTTTTGCACGAGCAAAACGAAATAGTGTCGACCTTTTTAATGAAATTTTAGGCAAAAAAATCACAAGTATTCGTCAGTTTACTAATGAAAGAGCTTTTGGGATAGAAGTAGGAGATGAACACACTTTGTTATTCAAATTATTTGGAAATCGTTCTAATATTATTTTATTTTCAGAAAAAAATAATAGTCAAGAAGTAGAAGGTATTTTTCAGCACAAACTACAAGCCGATTGGCAAATCGTTTATGATGATTTAGATAGAAGTTTGGAACAAGAAAAAGAGGATTTTATACATAATGGAGTCAAAAAAACCTTTCCTACTTTTGGAAAAGATATTTTAATGTATTTGGATAATAAAGTAGATGAAAATAAATCGTTAGAAAATTATTGGACTGAAACCGAAAAATTAATTACTTATTTTGATGAAATTGAAAAGCTAGATTTTTATATTTTCTTGAAAAAAGATGAAGTAAAATTATTTATTCTCAATC
>DAIUBX010000485.1:0-3121 GCA_036846465.1 Bernardetia sp. | reverse complement strand
AGTAGTTTTTTAAAATCCAAAAATAGACCAAAAATAAAAGTGTACGGTTTTAAAAAGAAAGATATAAAATACTTCGAAGTAAAAAATCTCAAGAGTTACTAAAAGAAAATGAATATGAAGAATTATTAACTCTTATTTCTCAAATTGAATCTTATGATGTAAAAAGACTAAAATTATTTATCGAACTTGCAACACTAAGAAATAAACCATTGGATAGTATTTTGAATGAATTTGAAGTGAAAGGCGTAATTTTATAAAATTATTTTCATTCTCTGCGTTCTCTGTAATTCTGTGTTTAAAAAGTATTTATCCTGCATTTTATCATATCAATCATAAAAATCATTTACCAATTAGTTCGCCAAGAAAAATAATTTCAATGAATACCATTCAAAAACCAACGCTAGAAATTTGCCTTACTCCTGATGCAGTTTCTTTTGTAGATTTAACAGGAAAAATTGCCGTTGTAGTAGATATTTTTAGAGCTACTTCGTGTATGGTGGCAGGTCTAGCAAATGGTGTAATCCATGTTGTGCCTGTTGCAAATATTGCCGATGCGCTGCATTACAAATCTCTCAAAGATGAAAATTATGTATCAGCAGGCGAGCGAAATGGCAAAACCGTAGAAGGTTTTGATATTGGAAATTCTCCTTTCGACCACATGGCACAAGAGCGTAAAAAAATTGTCATGACAACTACTAACGGAACGCAAGCCATTGAAGCCGTAAAAGGGACAGCCTATGAAGTGGTTATTGGAGCTTTTTTAAATTTGAAGGCAGTAACTAATTATTTAAAAGCACAAAATAAAGATGTCGTCATTGTTTGTGCAGGTTGGAAAGGTCGTTTCAATGCAGAGGATTCTCTCTTTGCTGGTGCATTGGCTTTAAAACTGAAAAATGATTTTTGGTGGGAAGGCGACGAAACTCTTTTTGCTTCTCATTCTTATACGTCCGTCAAAAATAATTTATCCAAAATACTCAAACATTCTTCTCATTACAAGCGTCTTGAAGAACATGCCGTAGAAGATGATATGGGATTTTGTTTAGAAATTGATAAATTTGAGAATGTTCCTGTTTTGAAAGGAAATTTTTTAGTTAATTCTTAATCTATTTTGATATGAGAAAAACAGGTATTTGTCCAAAATGTAACTCATCTGAAATCTACAATAATAGCAAAGAAACCCCTAGAGGAGAACGATGTGCAATACCTTTATCTGCATGGTCTTTACCTTTAAAAATTCATACTTATCTTTGCCTTGAATGTGGTTTTGTAGAGGAATATATACATCCAAATGATTTATTAAATGAAAAAAAAATAGAACAAATACGTTCTAGGTGGAGAAAAGTCTAATAGTCAATTTTTTTTACTTGATAGGGCTTTCGTAAATGACTTTTTTAATAGAAGAATATTCTGTTTATGTCGGTCTGCCCTATGGGAATGACCTTATTTTCGTACTTAGGTCAGCCCGATAGGGCAGTACCGAAGGAATAACAAAATAATCTGTGCTAAACGATTGATTTTGCGAAAGTCCTAACTTGATTAAGGAAAAAATCAGTTCTAAAAACTGGTAACTGATGACTGTTTACTGATAACTGAAATACTTTTGCCGTTGTTGGTGTTTTAGCGACAGCGACACCAACAACTCATTCAAATTTATGCGTTATTTTTTAGAAGTGGCTTATGAAGGCACAAATTATCACGGTTGGCAATCACAAAAAAACACAACCAAAACAGTTCAAGGCATCATTGAAGAAGGATTATCTAAAATTCTTCGTATTCCTATCTCTATTATGGGAAGTGGCAGAACTGACACAGGCGTACACTGCAAAAAACAATTTGCTCATTTTGATATAGAAGAAACTATCGATGTAGAAGATTTAAACTATCGCATGAATAGTTTTTTACCTCCTCAAATTGCTATTTTAAAAATTTTACCTGTTACAGAAACGGCTCATGCTCGTTTTGATGCTTTGCTACGAACGTATCACTATCATGTCATTACAGAAAAAAATCCATTTTTGATAAATCACGCTCATTTTGCTAGAAAGCCTTTAGATTTTGAAAAAATGAATGAAGCAGCCCTGTTTTTACTAAAATACACCGATTTTGAATCTTTCAGTAAAGTAAAAACAGACGTAAATAATTTTAATTGTACGATTAGTAAAGCCATTTGGACAAAAGAAGAAGGAAGTGGCGCAGAATACTGGCGTTTTACCATTTCAGCCAATCGTTTTTTGAGAGGAATGGTTCGTGCTGTTGTGGGTTCGCTTTTTTTGGTTGGAGAAGGAAAGATACACATAGAAGATTTTGAAAAAATTATCTTAGAAAAAAATAGAAGTTCAGCAGGTTCTTCTGTTCCTCCAAATGGTCTTTTTTTGGTCGATGTGGAATATCTGAAGGAGATTTTTTTGTAAATTGTAATTCATAAAAAAATTGTATTTATCAATTGAACAGGGTTTTAACCCTGTTTTTATAAAAAAAATCTTTCCATGAAAAAACGTTACCCTCGTACACTTTCTTCTGGTGCAAATAATACAGTTATTGCTATTTCTGAAACTGAAGTAGGAAAAATTTTTAGTGGCGATACTCGTTCAGATATTGGTTCGGAAGCTCAAAAGATGAAATTTGCCAATTCTATAAATGATTTAGTTGTAAAATTTATATGACTAGATGAACTCAATGAAGAAACCGAAATTTTGGTAATGGAACGAGTTTATCCAATGGATTTTCGTGCTTATGAACAAGAAAAACGTATTTTATGGTCAGAAGTATTTGAAGATGAATTGATACAACTCCACAAAGGAGGTTTTGCACACAGACATTTATGGACAGCCTTTTGATAATATTTTGCTTACCGAAAAAGGAATTCGTTTGATTGATACAGGTATTTCGGCACTCAAAGAACAAGTAGGAGAAAAACTTTTTGCAAGATTTGTAAAACAAGAACTAGAAGAGTTTGAGAAATTTAGAAGTTATTTTTTGAGTAGGTAAAATTCATTACGTATCACACCCTACACACACAAGTTTATAGAAAGTACAAAAGTCTAAATTTAACACATTAGCCCTCTTTTTCGCAAACATAATGTTAGACAATGTTTTTATTTTTTTAGGTCATAATCTGCAA
>DAIUBX010000484.1:0-3126 GCA_036846465.1 Bernardetia sp. | reverse complement strand
CTGACCACGGACACAGGTTGCCAAAAATTTATAAAGATACTCGCCAAACCGAAAAATACAGAATTCCATTGCTTTTTTATGGAAATGCTATTTCAGAAGAGTTTTTATCAAAAAAAAATTCAAGAATAGGTTCTCATACAGATATTGTAACTACTCTTTTAGGACAATTAGGAATGGATAATTCTAGCTTTGAATGGGGAAAAGACTTATTAAATCCATCTTCAAAACAGTTTGCGTTTTATTGCTATGATGAGGGAATGACTTGGATTACTCCTGAAGGTTCATTACGTTATGTAGAAACTACAAAATCTTCCCAAGTAAAGACCAATTTAGAAGAAATACAAAAAAATGTGCTTTTAGAAGAGTTACCCTTTGCTAAAAGTTATTTACAGGCTCTTTTGGAGGATTATGCGAAAAAATAAAGTTAGAAGTTAGGTTTCAGAAGTAAGAAGCAAATACCACAAGATATTTCTCATTCTCTAATCCTTATTTCTTCAATTTTAGAAAATAATACTAAATATCCTTTCTCAAATGTCTTAAAAATCCGTACCTTTGCAGACTATGAAGAAACCGTATTTAGTTGGCATTACAGGTGGAAGTGGTTCTGGGAAAACCTACTTTTTGAATCGCTTATTAAAAAGCATCAATCCGAATGATGTGTGCTTGATTTCGCAAGATAATTATTATCGCCCTAGAGAAGAACAACCGATAGATGAAAACGGTGTGGCTAATTTTGACACCCCAGAATCTATTGACCATGAGCAATTTAGTGCAGATATTGCATCTCTTTGTGAAGGTAAAACGGTATATAAAGAAGAATATACCTTCAATAATCCAAATATAGTACCCAAACAATTAGTATTCGAACCGAAACCGATTATTATTGTTGAGGGGCTTTTTGTGTTTTATCATCAAAATATTTCTGATTTATTGGATTTGAAGTTGTTTGTAGAAGCAACCGACCCTGTAAAGATAAAAAGACGAATCATGAGAGACAATAAAGAACGTGGTTATGATTTGGAGGATGTTCTTTATAGATATGTGATGCATGTTTCTCCAGCTTATGAGCGTTATGTTCGTCCTTACAAAGAAAACACAGATATTATTGTTCCTAACAATCATAATTGTGATATTGCACTTGAAGTAGTAATTAATCATCTGAAAAAGAAATTAAGAACCTCTTCTCTATCTTCTTCATCTACGAAACAAAAAAAACTCAAATTAAATAACTTTAAATAATTCTAAAGGTATAAAATCAAATGGCAGATAAATTTGCAGTTATCGGACTTGGACATTTTGGCTATGCAGTAGCACGAAATTTGGCAGCAAGAGGCGCAGAAGTACTTGCCATTGATAGAGATATCGAAAGAGTAGAGTCCATAAAAGATGATGTAGCTTACGCTGTGGCACTTGATGCAACGGATATAAAAGCTCTTAGTTCTCAAAATGTGGCTGACATGGACGCTGTTTTGGTAGCCATTGGAGAAAATATTGAAGGTCTTTTGCTCACAACTGTTCAGCTTTTAGAACTTGGTGTAAAGCGAATTATTGCTCGTGCCATGGCAGACCAACAACGTTTGATTTTGGAAAAATTAGGTGTAAAAGAAATTCTTTCTCCTGAAGATGAAGTAGGAAAACTGGTTGCAGAAAAACTATTAAACCCAAATATGAAGGCATTTTTGCCTTTGCCTGATAATTTTTCGATTGTAGAAATACAAGCTCCTCGTCGTATTGTAAATAGAAAAGTGGGACAGGTTCGTTTTACAGATAATTATGCTTTAGACCTTATCACTATAAAAAGAGTTTATGAAGAATACCACGACGGAAGAAAATTCTTTGCCGAACATTTAATTAATAGACCAACAAATGACATTGCTATTGAACAATCTGACGTACTTATCGTTTTAGGAAAATCAAATGATGTAGAGAAATTTGTAGAACTAAATAGATAAAGTCAGATGTATGAAGTAAAAATTATGAAGTAATGAATTTGTATTTCCCAATCTCCAATTCCTAATTCCCAATATCTCAAATGAAATTACTCCTTCCTCTCCTTATCCTTTTTATTTTACTACAAAGTTGCGACGCTTTTACAGATAAAAGAGCTGTTACAAAAGAAGAGTTTTATGAAATGAAAGACAATGTAACTATCACAAAAATAACAGAAGGACAAATATTAGAAAACGCAACTCCAAAAGCACAACAGATTTATAAAAAAATAGAAGCTAATAAAGATGAAGTAATTACTTTTTTAGAGAATACAGAAGGAAACGATATAATTGAAACTCAAAAAAAACTTATCCAAATTTTAGATTTAGATAGCGCAGAAATAGACATTGTTGAAAAAATTGCCTATTATCAAGATATTTCAAAGATAGAATACAAAACTGAAAAACAGATTTTTGAAGCCTATCAAAACATCACAGACACGACACTCTACCAAGAAAATTTACAACTTCTTCACGGAAAAGAAAAAATACTTTATAATTACCCAAGTTTTAATTCTAATCAAAATAAATTTGATGGAATATGGAGTATTGTGTTAAGTCAAAAGGCAATTATTCGTTCGTTTAAAAAGAAAAAATAGTTTTTTAAATGTTGCTCGTGGGGGACACGAGCAACGGAAAAGTAAAATCTTACTTGTATGGAAATCTAACCATTGCTCGTGTCCCCACGAGCGATATAAAAAAAACAAGCTATGAAAACTAATAATTCAGATATCAAATTAGATACTATCCAAGAAGCCATTGCTGACCTAAAAGCAGGTAAATTTGTCATTGTAGTAGATGACGAAGACAGAGAAAATGAAGGCGATTTTATTTGTGCTGCCGAATGTATCACACCAGAAATGGTAAATTTTGTCTTGAAAGAAGCTCGTGGAGTTCTCTGTACAGCAATTACGCAGCAACGTTGTGATGAGCTTGGAATTAATTTGATGGTAGGTAAAAATACTGACCCAAAACAAACAGCTTTTACCGTTACAGTTGATTTATTAGGACACGGCTGTACGACAGGTGTTTCTGTACATGACCGAGCAGCAACCATAAAAGCTCTTGCAGACCCAACTATGAAACCCGAAGATTTCGGCAGACCGGGGCATATTAATCCTCTTAAAGCGAGAGAAGG
>DAIUBX010000483.1:0-3128 GCA_036846465.1 Bernardetia sp. | reverse complement strand
GCCACAACTGAAAAATCCCTTCAAGATGCTTTAAAGCAGCTAGAAGAAGATAAAAAAGAAATAACAATCAAAAATAATGAATTACAGGCGCAAGAAGAAGAAATGCGACAAACTGTTGAAGAACTAACAAGCGTAAACGAACAAATTACCAAACAAGAAGAAATACTCCGTCTGCAAATAGAAGAAAATAAACTTCAACTCTATCAAATAGAACAACAAGAGGAGTCCATGCGTAACTCTTTTGAAGAGTTGCAAGAAAAAACAGAACAAATGGAAGCACAAGAGGCTATCATGCAACAAGCCATGATAGAAATGAATCGTATCAACGAAGAATTACAAGCCTCTGAGCAACGATTAGAAAAAGAAGTAGAACGAAGAACAGAGCAAATTGGAGCGCAAAATAAAGCACTAGAACATTCTTATCTTGCTTTAGAATCTAAGACAAAAACGCTGCATCAGAGTATTAATTATGCAAAGCATATTCAGAATGCCATTCTTCCTCCCAAAATGGTTGTAAAGGCTCTTTTTCCAGAATCTTTTATTTTTTACAAACCTAAAGATGTAGTTTCTGGTGATTTTTATTGGGTAGATAGAAAAGTAAGTGATAACGGAAATATGCGTATTGCCATTGCTGCTGTTGATTGTACAGGACATGGTGTTCCAGGCGCAATTATGTCTATGATTGGATATAATTTATTAAATCAATTTTCAAATCAAGCTACTTTAGAAGAACCTAATTTATTGGTTGATAAGCTGCATAATGGCGTTATCAAATCACTTCAACAAGAACAAACAGAAAACCGTGATGGAATGGATTTATCTATTTGTGTCTATGATTCTGAAAAACAAACGATTCATTTTGTAGGTGCTAAAAACCCACTTATTTATATTCAAGACAATCAATTGCACGAAATAAAAGGAACAAATGCAAGTGTAGGAGGAGCATTTTACAAGAATAAAAAGATAGATTTTCAAAAACATACGATTGATGTGAGTAAACCAACTACTATTTATTTGTATTCAGATGGATATCAAGACCAGTTTGGAGGTAAGGAAGCACGTAAGTTTATGAAATCCAAGTTTAAACAAATGCTTTTTGACAATCATCAAAAACCTATGGAAGAGCAGCACAAATTATTTAGTCGTACCTTTAATAAATGGAAAGAAAACGAAGACCAAGTAGATGATGTTTTATTGATTGGTCTGCAAATTAATTCCCAAGGAACAATTACGAATTAAAAATTACGATTTTAAATTACTGAATATCAATTAATTATAAAATAAAAAATAGCAGTTTATTTAATTCTCATTCCTAACAAAAAAGATTCTAAACCAATTCAAAATTCTAATGAAAAAGATACTCTTACTTTCTATAATTAGTTCTTTTCTTCTTTTTTCTTGTTCGCCTTCTCAACAAAGCACAACAGAAGCAGAAAACACAGCTTTAGCAGATGAAACTACACCAAAAACAGAAGCTGATTCTGTCATCGAAGCTATCGAAAATATGTCTGCCTATAATCCAAACCCTTCTGTACATACAGTTGCGTTTTATAATGTAGAAAATTTGTTTGATACAGAAGACGACCCAAATACATTCGATGAAGATTTTACGCCCAACGGAAAACAAAAATGGACAACTGAACGCTATCAAGAAAAAATCAAAAAAATAGCTAAAGTAATCAGTATGATAGGTGATGAAGATGGAGCTGAAATCATTGGACTTTGTGAAATAGAAAATGAAACGGTTTTGAAAGACTTAGTCAATGACCCACTTCTGAAAAAATACGGCTACAACTATGTACATTATGATTCGCCTGATGAGCGAGGAATTGATGTGGCACTTCTCTACAAAGAGCCTGTTTTTAAAGTTACTTCTTCAAAAAATTATGAAACTAAATTAAAAGGGGACAAAACAAGAGATGTTTTGTTGGTTTCTGGAAAGTTAGAAGGCGAAGAAATTCATCTGATTGTAAATCATTGGTCGTCAAGAGGTGGAGGAGAAGAAAAAAGCGCACCAAAACGTATGGCTTCTGCCCTCGTTGCTCGTCAGATTGTGGATGATTTGGAAGCCAAAAATCCGAATGCAAAAATTCTTTTGATGGGAGATTTTAATGACGAACCTTTCAATGAAAGTATTACAAAAGGCTTACAAGCTATTGAATCGCCAGATATTAAAGGAAAACAACTTTTCAATGTATTTGCGTCTTTAGAAAAAGAAGGAAAAGGAACATACAATTACAAAGGCGATTGGAATATGCTTGACCAAATGATTATCAACAAAGGATTTTTTGTAGCCAATACTAATGCAAAAGGTTGGCGTTATTTGGATGGAAATATTTATGAGGAAGATTATTTGAAAGAAGCATCAGGAAAATTCAAAGGAAATCCGTTTAGAACCTTTGTAGGAACAAAATATCTAGGAGGAACAAGCGACCATTTTCCTATTTATGTGCATTTAGAAAGACAGTAATTCAATTACAAATTAAAAATTACGAGAAATGACATTGTTCTTTTTTAGAATGGTGTCATTTTTTTTATGTGCTGGAAATTGAATCAATATTTTACTCAATTTCCTTATATGAAAGAGGATTCATTATTTTTCCATTTTCAGGCACAATTTCATAACGTTTTGTTTGTGTAGTTTTCTCACCATTAATAATGAAATCAGTAACTGCTTGAAAACGAATAACACTATCTTTATTAAAAATAAAATTGATGGAGTTATACTTAGGTTTATCGAAATGAGGTTCTATTATGAAATGAGTATATATAGGTGATGATGCCTCTAAATGAATTGTAGAATCAAAAAGACCAATACGTAAATAATCTCCAAATCTCAGTCCACTAAAACCAATTTTGCGCCTTTCATCATTCAAAATTGTTATATAGTAATGATAAAGCAGATTTTGATGAATGGAAAATATAGGTTTTGAACCTGATTTTGAATAGGAATATAGTTGTGAATCTAAATCTTTTATATTATAATAAGAATAAGTAGAGTCTTTTGGACTTTGTACAAGCTGATCAAATAAAGTAGCCCAATCTAATGTTTCTATTTTATTTAGTGAATCTAAAAAAGCTCTATTTTCTCTAAATAGGTCTAGTACTTTTCTATCTCTGAGGTTATT
>DAIUBX010000482.1:0-3128 GCA_036846465.1 Bernardetia sp. | reverse complement strand
CCAGAAGAACCTACAAAATAAGAAATAATGGTTGCATAAGCTGCTCCCAAAAGTCCGTATTTGGGCAACCAATACCAATTCAGAACAAAATTAAGAATTGCTCCCAAAGAAGTTTGTAAAAAATTATAAATCTGTTTGTTTTCTGCCAACATCCATCTACTTGCAGCCACTCCAGCAGCTACAAAAACACCTGCCCAAACATGCACTGAAAGCACGGCAGCAGAGGGCAAAAATTCTTTTCCATACGGTAAAATATCGACAATAATCCATTCACTCAAAAAAGTAATGGGAAGTGCAATCGCAATAGAAGACCACAAAAGAAAGTCAAAAAGCTGTTGCATTCGCTTTTTATACTTTTCAAGATTATTTTTTTGAAGCTCAACGATAGCAGGAAAAAGCGAACCTGCAAATACCACAGGCAAAAAATACCACATTTCACTAATCCTAACGGCTGCCCCATAATGTCCACTTGCAGCATCTCCCAAAAATTGTTTTACCATAATTTGGTCAATTCGCATATAAATCGAAACAGCAATTCCACTAAAAATCAATGGCATGGCATCTCTAAGCATTACTTTTGCAATAGGCGAATTCCATTTCCAAGTATTTACTTTTTCGCCTGTCTTGAAATACATCAAAAACAGTCCGATTGCTGTAAGAATCGTTTCTACCAAAAGAACACTAGCAAAAAACAATACAGAATATTCTTTCCAAATTCCGATTAATTTTAAGGCTGCACTAACTAAAATAATAATAATCTGAACTTTTACGATAAAATGAGAACGAACTTGCGCCTGAAAATGCGAAGTAACTAAATCACTAACATTGAAAAATAAATTGAGTGATAAAATCAGAATTAACCAGCGTTCTGTCGAATCAGAAGGAAGAGCAAAAGGTAAAACTTCCTCAATAGAAGTCGGTGTAATAACTCCAATTCCATTCAAAAATAGAATAACAAAAACAGCAGCCAAAAAACGTAGCCAAAAAGCAGAACCAAAATAAAAAAGTTGGTTTTCTTTATCAGCTACAAGCTGCCGAGTAAGAATAGAATTAATTCCTAAACTAGCCAAAGGAGTAAGTAAAAAAACAAAGCCAATCGTATATTCTAATTTTCCGTACTGTGCAGCACCCAAATATTTGGCTGTCAGAGGTGCAATCCAAATACCTGTAATAAAACGAATTGCTTTTTCTACTAAGAGCCAAATTGTATTCGAACCGTATTTTTGAAGTCCTTTTTTATCAAAACCTAAAAACGTTGTTTTATTAGACATTTTTAAATGATGGTTTAGTTATCCCTTCAAAAATTTCTTAACTGTATATTTGAAATGCTGAAAAGCTCCCTTTGTAGAAGCCAAAATATTTTCTAATTCGTCGTAAGAATAATTTTGCAAATCATCGAAAAGAGTATCATTCAATTCTTCTTTTGATAATTTTTCTTTGGCATTAGTAGCATAATTATACGCCAAATCGTGATGACTTTGAATGGTGCTGAAAAGCCAAGCCACAACAAAATCTCTTTTTGTAGGAGTTTTGTCTGTTTTTAGATTGTTCATGTATGTCATTTCTGACCATGCAGGAACTGTACGAAGTGCATTTAGAGCAGCATCTTGTTTTACTTTGGTAGGATATAATCTTTGGAAAGTTGTTTGAGGAAGCTGAACTACTCTTTTTACATCAAACTCAGTCAAGAAAAACAACGGGTTTTTACTAAGCTCTTGCAAAACATCAATAATTTTATCTTCTCCTTTATAAATATCCACAAATCCAGGTTCGAATTCGGCTACAATAGTTTTATCTTGTAATTCTTTTGAAAGCGAAGTAAAAAGACGCAAATCAATACCTTGAGAATCTGTCTTGAACCAATCTATCTGAGGAACTTCTACCTGTTTTAAAGCATTATTGAGAGTAATCGCTTTTAGTGTAGTCTGTTTTTCTACCTCAAAATAATCAGCAAAATAATAATTTTTCATCTTTTCGCCTTTGCTATCAAAGGGTTCTAAAAGACTAGAACAATACGGATTATTTGTCAGATAAAAAGTAGCTTCGTCTTGTCCATTTTCTAATTTATCAGTAACAATTCTATTAAAGACAAATAGCTTTTTGAAATCATTACTTTCTTTTTCTATGAAATCAAATTCTCTATCATCGGCATCAAAAGCAATACAAATAGAAAAATGAGCAATATTTTTCCATTGTGGAATAAGGGCACCAGAAGCTCCCACATCTACCAAAACAGGTGGATTAGTTTGAATTTCTTCTAATTGAGCAATTTTTGAGATGATAGTTTCTAATTTCATTTTTTGAAAGATTTTACAAAACAAACGTTTCTTTTTTTACTAAATAATCTGCAAAGGTATTACAAAATCGCTCTAAATTCGAATTTTGTTTCTTTTCTACATCATTTTCAGTTTCTATCTTCCCTCATTTCATTCTGTCGCATTGGCATTGCATCAATAGTTCCAAAGAGTTTTTCTAAAGTCAGAGTTTCATTCTCTATTTTTAGCTTCGTTCCTCCATCTTTTCCTACCAAAAAAACAGCAAATTTATTTTTTGATTTATTTTCTATTTTATCATATTCAAACGAAAAATCAAATCGCTTTTTAAGTTTCTCAATATCAGAACTAGAAATTGGTTTTTGATTCGGCATAATTCCTTCCTTTTCAAAAACTTGAAAAATGACCAAATCTCGCTCTTGTAATTCTTCTTGATTTTTAAAAAAAAGCTGCATTTGTCTCTGAAAAAGTGGATTATCTTTAGAATCAGAAAAAACGACTAGAATACGATTTTTCCATTGGTAAAAAATGAGCAAGTCCGTTTTAGTGTCCATAAATTTACAAGATAGAAAAAGAAAAAATAAAGTGAGTATAGAATAAATAGATAGTTTCATACCTTTATGAACTCTAATCTTTCATTCTTGTTTCAAATGTATATGCTTTAGTTTATGAAAAAAAGACATAAAAAAAGCCCTTACAATAATGTAAAGGCTTTTTTCTATCTTTCAATTATGAAAATCTCAAAGTATCAGACTACTAAAAAAGTAATGTATCGTATTATAAAAATACGCTGTTAAGATTTTGCTCCTTCTCTTGGGCTCGAACCAAGGACCCTCTGATTAACAGTCAGATGCT
>DAIUBX010000481.1:0-3143 GCA_036846465.1 Bernardetia sp. | reverse complement strand
CTAATTTTTAAAAATCCAAAAATTGAGCTTAAATAAAAGTGTACGGTTTTAAAAATTATCTTATAAAAATAATTGCAATTTTAAATCCATTACTGCTATTCTCAAAAGTGTTTGTATTAAAAAATGAAATTGGATAACTATAAGTTCAAAAAAAGTTCCATTTCAATCAAAAAAAAATGTATTCAGAATAAATACAAATAAGCAGTATCTGTATAAATAAATGATAGTTATGGAATTAATAAATATATAGTTGGGTTAGGATAGAGTAAGTTTGATTTATTTAACACTTTGCTATTTAGATTAAATTTTCAATTACAACAATCCTATCAACCTTAACTACTATTTATTATGACTGCTTTATTTACCAAGAATCAGAAAATCCAAAATCAACCTAAGTTCAGAACAACAAAAGAAGTTCTTGAAAACTTAAACTTTCAAAAAGCAAAGCACGAAAAACAATTCTTTGATTATGAAAGAGAATTGGATGCAATACAATTCCGTATTTTGGAAATCAGAAACCATCAGAAACATCACCGAGAGAAAATATTTGCTTTGGAGAAAGAAATCCGTAAGCACAACAAGCCAAAGCCAACAAAACAGAAGTACAATTATACCAGTTTCTACGTTTTTGTAGGGCTTTTAATCGCTATTTTTTTTATAGCTCTCTATTTTCTTTTTACTAATTTTATGTAATCTGAAATTTTACACAGACTAGGAAGTCTGTGATACATAATTTAAACCTTATTCATTCCGATTTTTTCGGTTTTGAGTAAGGTTTTTTTGATAGAAAAAGTTATCCACAAAATTTAATATAGAAAAAATAGCCTATTTTTTGAAAGGTAAATCAAAAATCGTAAATTATACTTTAGTAGATTTTGGTAACAAAAAGCTGTTTTTATTAATAAATTTTCAATAGAATCGTTTTTTTGTTCGTTCCATTTGTAAGAACTATCCCAAAATCCTTTCTTAACAAAAGTAAATCTTTACCGTTACTAATAAGGTAATCTTTCTTAGATTGAATCTAAATAATTCAGTTCTGAAATAAGATGCTTATTTTTGTACCAAAATCTGATACCGTATTTTTTATTTCTAACTCATTCAAAATCAGTTGAAAAAAGTAAATTAGAAGAATACGCTCTACCTCAAAATTAATTTATTTCAAAATAATATATATATGTACGTAATCAAGCGAGACGGCAGGAAAGAAGAAGTGATTATGCAAAAAATCACAGCCCGAATAGAAAGACTTTGTGATAATTTGGATACTCGTTATATCAAACCTCAAGAAATCACTTATAAAGTTTTGGCAGGACTTTATGATAATGTTACTACCGTAGAACTCGACGAACTTGCAGCCGAAACAGCAGCAACAATGGCTACCATTCACCCAGATTATGCCATTTTAGCTTCAAGGATTGCAATTTCAAACCTTCATAAAGAAACTAGAGATGCTTTTTCTGAAACCATAGAAGATTTACACAGCTATATCAACCCAAAAACAGGCGAAAATGCTCAACTTATTTCTGACGAAGTAGTGCAAGTGGTTCGCAAATATGCACATGTTTTGAATCAAGCTATCGATTATAGTAGAGATTACGAATACGATTATTTTGGTTTCAAAACTTTAGAGCGTTCTTATTTACTTCGCTTGAATGGCAAAGTAACAGAGCGTCCTCAACAAATGATTATGCGTGTTGCTGTTGGTATTCACGGTTCTGATATTGATGCTGCTATCAAAACGTATCATTTGATGTCTGAACGTTGGTTTACTCACGCAACTCCAACACTTTTTAATGCAGGAACTCCAAAACCTCAAATGTCTTCTTGTTTCTTGTTAGAAATACAAGGAGATAGTGTTGATGGAATTTATGACACACTAAAACAATGTGCTAAAATTTCTCAATCGGCTGGTGGAATTGGTGTAAGTGTTCATAATGTACGTGCGACAGGTTCGTATATTCGTGGTACAAATGGCTATTCAAACGGAATTGTTCCGATGCTAAAAGTCTTTAATGATACAGCTCGTTATATTGACCAAGGAGGAAATAAGCGCAAAGGAGCTTTTGCTGTTTACTTAGAACCTTGGCACGCTGATGTTTTTGAGTTTTTAGATTTAAAGAAAAATCATGGCAAAGAAGAAGCGAGAGCAAGAGATTTATTCTATGCTTTATGGATTTCGGATTTATTTATGCAACGTGTTCAAGACGATGGCGACTGGTCATTATTTTGTCCAAACGAAGCTAGAGGTTTGTCAGATTGTTATGGAAAAGAATTTGAAGACCTTTATACAAAATACGAATTAGAAGGAAAAGCAAGAAAAACAATTAGAGCGCAAGAACTTTGGTTTGCCATCTTAGAAGCACAAATTGAAACGGGAACACCGTATATGCTTTATAAAGACCACGCAAATAACAAATCCAATCAAAAGAATTTGGGTACAATAAAATCTTCAAACCTTTGTACTGAAATAATGGAATATACTGCACCTGACGAGGTAGCAGTTTGTAATTTGGCTTCTATTGCCCTTTCAAAATTTGTAATTAATGGAGAATTTGACCACCAAAAACTCTATGATGTAACCTATCAAGCAACTGTCAATTTGAACAGAATTATTGATAGAAATTATTATCCAATCGAAGAAGCTCGTAACTCAAACATGCGTCATCGTCCAATCGGATTAGGTGTGCAAGGTTTGGCTGATGCGTTTATTTTACTTCGTATGCCTTTCGAATCGGAAGAAGCTGCAAAGTTGAATAAAGAAATTTTTGAAACCATGTATTTTTCTGCCATGACTGCTTCTAAAGATTTGGCTATTGCAGAAGGAGCTTATGAAAGTTTTGAAGGTTCGCCATTATCAAAAGGACAATTTCAATTTGATTTGTGGAATGTTGATGAAGATTATCATTCTGGACGTTGGAACTGGGAAGAATTACGTGAGAAGGTAGTAAAACATGGAGCTAGAAATTCACTTTTACTTGCACCAATGCCAACAGCTTCGACTTCGCAGATTTTGGGAAATAACGAATGTTTTGAGCCTTACACATCTAATATTTATGTTCGTCGTGTTCTTTCTGGGGAATTTGTAGTAGTAAACAAACACCTTTTGAAAGATTTGATTGAGATTGATATGTGGGACGATCAAA
>DAIUBX010000480.1:0-3159 GCA_036846465.1 Bernardetia sp. | reverse complement strand
GTAGTGCGTTTGTTTGAGCAACACTCATTCCTGAAGAATCAGTTACATAGAAATTCGCTGAGTTAGAAAACTTCTCCACCAAATCCTTAACTACTTCTGTTTTTTTATCACGATTCATAGTATTATTGAGTTTTGTGGTGGGATAAATTATAGACCTTTGATAGACGACTTATCCACCTTAACAGAAGGACTCATCGTTGTCGAAAGGTGGACAGTTTTCATATAAGTACCTTTTGCAGTAGCAGGTTTTAAACGAATAAGCGTAGTAAGTAATTCACTCGCATTTTCTTTAAGTTGTTGTGCTGTAAAAGAAGATTTACCAATACTTGTATGAATAATACCCGTTTTGTCGACACGGAAGTCAATTTTACCACCTTTTACGTCCGTAACTGCTTTAGCTACGTCCATTGTAACAGTACCAGCTTTTGGATTTGGCATAAGACCACGAGGTCCTAATACTCTACCCAAACGACCGACTTTCGCCATTACCGTTGGCATTGTAATAATAACGTCCATATCTGTCCAGCCACCTTCAATTTTAGCGATATAATCGTCTAAACCGACCATGTCAGCACCTGCTTCTCTAGCTTCGGCTTCTTTGTCTGGAGTAACAAGAGCAAGTACACGTACTACTTTACCTGTTCCGTGAGGAAGAGTAACTACACCACGAACCATTTGGTCTGCTTTACGTGGATCCACACCCAAACGTACATCGATATCAACAGAAGCATCAAATTTAGAAAGGTTAATTTCCTTTACTAATTCAGTTGCTTTGTCTAAGACATACTCTGCCTGTGCATCGTATTTTGCAAGGGCTTCCTTACGTTTTTTAGTTAATTTTGCCATAACTTTTTTGTAGTCAAACGATTAACCTTGGAGAATGAACTCCCATTAATCTCCTACGTTTAATTGATGAATAAAAATATTCTTTTCCTCTACTGCGTATAATTAAAATTATTAAGCAGCTTCCCAAGGGGCAGTTCCCGTAACTGTCAAACCCATACTTCTAGCTGTACCAGCTACCATTTTCATAGCAGAATGTACAGTAAAGGCATTAAGGTCTGGCATTTTCATTTCAGCGATAGCTTGGATTTGTTCCCAAGTTACACTACCTACTTTTTCACGATTTGGAACACCTGATCCTTTTTTCACTTTTGAAGCCTCAATTAAGAGAGCCGCAGCAGGAGGAGTTTTGATGATAAAGTCAAAAGAACGGTCAGCAAAAACTGTAATCTCTACTGGCAAAATTTGTCCCATACGGTCTTGAGTAAGAGCGTTGAAACGCTTACAAAATTCCATGATATTGACACCTTTTGCACCAAGAGCAGGACCTACTGGAGGAGCAGGATTGGCTTGACCACCTTTTACGATGACTTTCACTTTTGCACTTATTTCCTTTGCCATGATTGTGAAACGGTTGTTGTGATGTAATTATTGAACATTTAAAATAAACTAGCCATCTTAAATAATTTCAAGCAACTACTTTACATATTACTAACAAATACTACAATACTGATAATTTAGGTTGTTAAAAGTTTAGGAGATAATCGTGGAAGCTTCTTATCTATAAACTGGTATTTTATTACTACTTTAACACTACTAAATTTTTTGGAGACAAATCTATAATCAAGTTGTAGCTCTTTTTTATAGATTTATATTTTTAATTATTGAATAACTACTTTCCATTTATTCAAAATTGTTTTTTGCTTTTCTAACTGTCTGACACTTATGAAAGTGTGCCGACAATACTATTTCTATTTTTTCAAAGTATTCGTAATTGACTGATTACTGGTCACTGCTGACTGGTAACTGTAGAATTACTCTTCTTTTTGTACTTGAGAATAATTCAGTTCTACTGGCGTACTTCTGCCAAAAATCTTAACGATTACACTCAATTTCTTTTTGTCTTCTTGGTGTTCTTCGATAGTTCCACTAAAACCAGCAAAAGGACCTTCCATTACTTTGATAGATTCTCCTACCATAAACTGAGTATCATCTCTTACCTCATCTTGATCGGCAGCTTCTACTTTTCCTAAGATACGAGCTACTTCAGAATCTCTCATCGGAAGAGGCTTGTCTGTTAGAGGTTGTCCATCTACTCTCAAAAATCCAATAACGCTTGGAAGATTGATAAGTTGGTGAATAAGTTCTCCACTATTTGGCGAGTCCAAATCTACGTGTACGAGTACATATCCCGGTAAGTAATTTCGTTCAACAGCTATTTTCTTAGTTTTTCCGTCCTTCGCTTTACGAATTTGGAACACTTTTTCAGTAGGGTTGATAATTTGACCAAAATATTCTTGTAGATTATTGATAACTATATCTTTTTCAAGATATTCTTTTACGCTGCGTTCTTTTCCAGAAACAACACGCAAAATGTACCATTTGAGTTCGCCCATAATTTTGTTAGGAGTGAGTTGTAAGTTGTTGGTAATTTCTTTAGGTGTAATTCCTTTTGATTAGAATGACTTATAAATCTCGCCTAAACCGAATTGGAAGGCTTGATCCATTGCAAAAACGATAAGTGCAAAGATAAGTGAAGCAACAAGTACAACTACAGAAGTCTGCTGAAGACTTTTAAATGAAGACCATGTTACATGTTCGGTCATCTCGTCACGAGATTCTTGCAAAAATTCTATTACTTTTTTCATACTGAATATATTATTTGTCTTATCGTAAGTTAGACTTTTTACTTTTAGAGTGATTTTTAATTAGAGCAAAAAAAACTCTAAAAAAAGTGAGTTTGATAGATTGTACGTCAATTTAAAAACGTGCTATCAAACTCACTATACTTGTAAATATTTAGAAAAAATCAATGAATTTAACCTAAATCAGATTACGTATTATTATCTTATTTGCACGAGCGGAGGGGCTCGAACCCGCGGCCTGCGGTTTTGGAGACCGCTGCTCTACCAACTGAGCTACACTCGTGTGTTATAGTTGTCTTTAATGAAGTGCAAAATTACAATTTATTTTTGGATTTGCAAATTTATTTCAAACTTTTTGATTGATTACCTGCAATTTTTAATAAAAAAAGCCTAGATAATCATTACTATAATTATTATCTAGGCTTTTAAAGCAAAATAGTTGATTGTTAATTAGTTATCATCCCACCATAATTTTGTAAAGTCAACAAAATTATAAGCGGGCTTCCAATCT
>DAIUBX010000479.1:2907-3164 GCA_036846465.1 Bernardetia sp. | reverse complement strand
TATAAATTTAAAGATAGCTCTAATTTTCCATCAAAACAGATTTCAAAATCTTATTCCAAATCTATCTAATTTTAAAATCTAACTTCTTGCTAACTTTTTTGGCTAAAATTGGTTATTTTTGCTAATCGAACTCTGAAATAGAAAAACTGAACAAATTGTCAAGACACTTCTAAAGTGTCAGACAATTAAACATAATATATCAAAATGTCCACTACAACAGAAAAAGCCCTCACAAAACAAGAACTATTAGCAAAAGA
>DAIUBX010000479.1:0-2897 GCA_036846465.1 Bernardetia sp. | reverse complement strand
AACTTTTTTGGCTAAAATTGGTTATTTTTGCTGATTATACAACTGTATAACAGACTTCCTAGTCTGTTTAAAAAATGATACTTATAAATTCGAACAGACAGATATGTCTGTTTTACATAATTTCAAAATATAGATTATTCCCAAAATGCCCACTACAACAGAAAAAGCCCTCACAAAAGAAGAACTACTAGCAAAAGAAGCAGAAGAAAAGCGAGTAAAAGAATTAGAAAATTACGACACCAAACACAATATTGTCATAAAAGGGGCGAGAGTAAACAACCTCAAAAATATTAGTTTGGCTGTTCCTCGTAACAAATTGATTGTCATTACTGGCGTTTCGGGTTCTGGAAAATCGTCCCTTGCTTTTGATACGCTTTTTGCAGAAGGGCAACGCATGTATGTGGAAAGTTTGAGTAGTTATGCTCGTCAGTTTTTGGGTAGAATGGAAAAACCTGATGTAGATTGGATTCGTGGCGTTTCCCCTGCGATTGCGGTTGAACAAAAAGTAAATACACGAAATCCACGTTCGACAGTCGGAACGACAACGGAAATTTATGATTATCTAAAACTTCTTTTTTCAAGAATTGGAATTACCTATTCGCCTGTTTCTGGGGAATTGGTCAAGAAAGATAACGTTTCTGATGTGGTGGATTTTATTGAAAATTTTGAAGAAAATTCGAAATATATGATTCTTGCTCCTTTAGTTATTCCTGAAGAACGAACTTTTGAAGACCAATTAAATATACTTTTGCAACAAGGTTTTACTAGAATAAAAGCAGGAGAAGAGGTCATTTTTATCGAACAATTATTACCAAAAGAAATTGACCCAGAATCACAAACAGGAAAAGACCAAGTTGAGCAAAATTTAGAGAGCTTTTTAGAAGAACATAAAGGCGAAAATCAGAAGGATTATTTAGAAGAAAAGAAAAAATTAAAAAAAGAAAGTAAAAAAGCAACTACAAAAAAAGCTACCAAAAAGACAGAAGAACCTCTTTCAAGACTTACAAAAGAACAACAAGAGGAATTAAAACGACTTCAAAAATTTCCTTTATTTATCTTGATTGACAGAGGAGTAATCAAAAAAGGCGACGAACAAAACCGTTTTCGTATTGCTGATTCGGTTCAAACTTCATTTTATGAAAGTAAAGGCGATTGTGTAGTTGAGATTTATCAAAAAGGAAAAGAGGTAGAAACAAGAGCCTTTTCAGACCGTTTCGAAGCCGATGGAATGTTATTTGAAGAGCCAAATATCAATTTTTTCAGCTTTAATAGTCCTTATGGTGCTTGTAGGACGTGTGAAGGTTTCGGAACTGTTTTAGGAATTGATGAAGATTTAGTAATTCCTGACAAAACGATGTCGGTTTATGAAGGTGCGATTGCTCCTTGGAGAACGCCAAAAATGAGTACATGGCTCACTCCATTAATCAAAAATGGAATTGATTTTGATTTTCCGATTCATCGTGCTTTTAATGATTTGACAGAAGAACAGCAACAACTTCTTTGGAAAGGAAACAATTTTTTTAAAGGTTTAGATGATTTTTTCGCTGATTTGGAAGCTGAAAGTCATAAAATTCAATATAGAGTTTTGCTATCCAAATACAAAGGAAGAAGAGTTTGTCCAGATTGTATCGGAACAAGAATACGAAAAGAAGCAGGTTATGTCAAAATTGGAGGAAAATCAATTCAAGAATTAGTTTTATTGCCTTTAGACGAACTGATTGTATTTTTTAATGAATTAGAACTTACAGAACACCAAGCAAGTGTTTCGAAACGAATTTTGATAGAAATTAGAAATCGTTTGCAATATTTGGGCGAAGTAGGTTTGCAATATTTGACCTTAAACCGAAAAACAGCAACGCTTTCAGGTGGAGAATTTCAGCGTATAAAACTAGCTACTTCTTTGGGTTCGGCTTTGGTGGGTTCGATGTATATTTTGGACGAACCAAGTATTGGACTTCACCCAAGAGATACTCAAAATTTGATAAAAGTATTAAAAAAACTGCGTGATTTGGGAAATACAGTTATTGTAGTCGAACACGAAGAGGAGATTATGAGAGCTGCTGACCAAATTATTGATATTGGACCTGATGCAGGTGCTCATGGTGGACATTTGATTTTTCAAGGAACGTTAGAAGAATTAATAAATGATTCGGAAAGCTACACAGCCAAATATTTGCGTGATGAAATGCAGGTGGTTGTTCCTCAAAAACCTAGAAAATGGAATGAATATATTGAGGTAGTCGGAGCAAGAGAGCATAATTTAAAGAATATTTCGGTCAAATTTCCTTTGGGAATCTTGACGACAATTACAGGCGTTTCGGGTTCTGGAAAATCTACTTTGGTGCGTCAGCTTTTGTATCCTGCCCTTGCCAAACACTTAGGAAATCACAATGACGAGAGTGGAAAAATGGATAAACTAGACGGAAATCTGAAAACCATAACGAGTGTAGAAATGGTCGACCAAAATCCGATTGGTAAATCTTCTCGTTCTAATCCTGTTACGTATGTGAAAGCGTATGACTACATTCGTGCGACTTTTGCAGACCAACCCATTTCGAAACAACGAGGTTTTACACCTGCTTATTTTTCGTTTAATGTGGAAGGTGGACGTTGCGAAACGTGTCAAGGAGAAGGAAAAATTAAGATAGAAATGCAGTTTATGGCAGATATTTATCTGACTTGTGAATCGTGTAAAGGGAAGCGTTTTCAAGCTGAAGTTTTGGAGGTAGAATTTGGTGGAAAAAATATCGCTGATGTTTTGGATATGACTGTCGATGAAGCCTTGATTACCTTTAAAGATTCGAAACCGATTATGGCACGTTTGCAACCATTGCAAGATGTTGGTTTGGGATATATTCAGCTCGGACAGTCGTCAAATACGCTTTCAGGTGGAGAGG
>DAIUBX010000478.1:0-3178 GCA_036846465.1 Bernardetia sp. | reverse complement strand
TTACACTTTTTCTTTTGGTAAGAATTTTTGATGAATTCAAAGATGCAAAAGACGATGCAGCCTATCGAAAAAATCTTCCTGTTCCTCGTGGATTGGTCAAACTCTCCGAACTTCGAAACATTGCAATCATTGTTATTGTGCTTCAAATAGCTATTAATGCACTATTTTTTCCTAAAATGCTTTTGTTATATGCACTCGTAATGGT
The DNA here is from genome assembly GCA_036846465.1 of Bernardetia sp. Taxonomy (GTDB): domain Bacteria; phylum Bacteroidota; class Bacteroidia; order Cytophagales; family Bernardetiaceae; genus Bernardetia. The sequence goes on along the minus strand of DAIUBX010000478.1, from coordinate 2,973 downwards.
GTATTTATTTTTTATGACAAAAGAATTTTTCATTGAAGAATGGCTAAGAAAAAATCAGTTTTGGTATGTCGTTTCTCACATGTTTGTCATTCCTCTGGTTGATGTTTATGCGAGTGGATTGGACTGGCTCTTGGAAAATGAAGCTGCACCAAAAGGGTTATTATTTTTCTTTGCCGTTTCGTATATGAATGGCGTTGTGTTAGAAATTGGACGAAAAATAAAGATAAAAGAAGATGAAGCCGAAGGAGTTTTGACATATTCTGGACTTTTGGGAGCAAAGAAAGCTACTTTTTTATGGATTTTGATACTTTTTTGCACCTATTTATTGAGTTTGGTAGCATCGTATTTTGCAGATTATGGAAATTTAGGATTCATAATTCTGACTATTTTCTTTGTAATTTTCTTAATTCCAGCTTTATTTTTCCTAAACAATCAAACCAAAAAATCAGCAAAAGCGATTGAAATTTCATCAGGACTTTGGACAATAATGATGTATTTTACTTTGGGAGCAATTCCGATGCTTAAAAATTTATTTTCATAAATAGCAAAAAAGTAGTACAGACTTCCTAGTCTGTACCAAAAGCAAAAGCTCTAATTTCTAAACAGACAAGGATGTCTGTTTTACAATAAATTCAATTATGCAAAAATTCTTCTCTTCGAAAAATCATTTTGATGATTCCATTTTACAACAACTTGGAGGAAAAGCAAATGGACTTTTACGCCTTCAAAAACTAAATCTGAATGTCCCAAATTGGATAGTTATACCTAGCAATGAATTAGAAAATTTAATCCAAAACAAAGAAAAAATAGTTTTACAGGATTTGTTAAAAGAAATTCTAATTTACTTTGAAAATGATTTTGATGAAAGAAATAATAAAAGTCAGTTTTTTGCTCTTCGTTCCTCTGCCATTGAGGAAGATGGAAAAACGCTTTCTTTTGCAGGACAATTTGAAACAAAATTATTTATAAAAAATCAGATTAATGATTTAGAAAAAGCTGTTCAAGAAGTTTATAATTCGGTAAATTCTAAAAGAATAGAAATTTATAAAAATAACTTAGAAGAAAATTTTGACAAAAAAGAAAAACCTAAAATAGCCATTATCATTCAAGAAATGATTGATGCAGATGTTTCAGGAGTTGCTTTTGGAATAAATCCAACAAATGGAAGCAGGAAGGAAACACTCATCAATTCAGTCTTTGGAATTGGAGAAGGTTTGGTTTCTGGAGAATTGGAAGCTGATAGTTTTGTTACAAATAAAAAAGATAATTCTATAAAAAGTACAATTACAAAAAAGACAAATGTAGCACTAGAAAAACAAGAAACTCCTTCGCTCAATGAAAATCAAATTTTAGAAATAAATAATGCTTTAAAAACGCTTCACAGAGAATACGGAAATTATCAAGATGTAGAATTTTGTATAAAAAATGACACAATTTATTTTTTACAAGCTCGTCCAATTACAGGACTTCAGAACACATTGACAACACACCAAAACGGAGGAGAATACACACTTTGGGACAATAGCAATATTGTAGAATCGTACCCAAACACGACTACACCTCTCACTTTTTCCTTCATTAGTTCTTCTTACAAAACGGCTTATTCACTTTTTGCAAATTACATGGGAGTGGACAAAAAAACGATTCAAGACAATGAAAAAATCTTTGAAAATACACTTGGTCTTATAAATGGGCGAGTTTATTACAATCTCAAAACGTGGTATTATATGCTTGCGCTCTTACCGGGATATAGCATAAACGCTCGTTTTATGGAAAAAATGATGGGCGTAAAAGAGCGTTTTGATATTCCGAAATCTCAAAATCATAAAATTTCTAAACCTTTAGCTTGGTGGAAAATCACTAAAACGGCAGCAACAATGTTTGTCCGATTTAGAAATTTGCCTAAAAAAAGAAACCAGTTTTTTGAAGATGTAAACAAAATTATTTCAGAATATAAGCAAATCAATTTCTATGAAAAAGATGCTCATGAACTTATGAATTTGTATCTAAATTTTGAAAAAAAATTATTGAACGAATGGAAAGCACCGTTATTAAATGATTTTTTTGCGATGATTTGGTATGGAATGTTGCAAAAACGAAGTCAGAAATTCCTTACAGAAGAGCAAAAACAATCTGGCAAATATCAAAATATTCATAATGATTTGCTCTGTGGAAGTAGTGATATCATTTCAGTAGAACCGATTCACAGAACTATCGAAATAGCTACTTTTATTCAATCTAATGAAAAACTAAAAGAACTTTTTATTACTAATTCTGCTCAACTAATTTGGGATAATTTAAGCAATCCCAGCCGTTGTTGGTGTTTTAGCGAAGCGACACCAACAACAGAACAAGTAAATAATTTTATTACAAACAAAAACAATTTAAAACAAAAAATAGACAGTTTTATAAACGATTTTGGAGAGCGTTGTGTAGGCGAATTGAAGTTAGAAACCATTTCTTATACCCAAAATCCTGTAAAATTTATCAAGATTTTGAAGTCTTATACAGAAACAAATATTAATCAGTCCAACCTTAGTACAAATCACGAAGAGCAAATCCGAATACAAGCAGAGACTATTTTTGAGAAAAATCTAAAGAATAAATTTATACAAAAACTGACTTTTAAAAATACTCTAAAAAAAGCTAGAGAACTCGTCAGTGCAAGAGAAAATCTACGTTATGAGCGCACTAGAGCATTTGGAATAGTTAGAGAAATTTTCACTCATATAGGAAAACGGTTTTTTGAAGAATCAATTATAGAAAGTAAAAGAGATGTTTTTTACATGACCAAAGGCGAGATTTTTGCGTTTATAGAAGGACGCAGTGTTACTCAAAATATTGCTTCTCTTATCAAACTTCGAAAAGCCGAATTTTCAACTTATCAAAATTTAGATATTCCTTCTGAGCGTTTTGCTTCTTATGGTTTGCCTTATCATGCTACTGATTTTTTTAGTAAAAAAAAGATAGAAA
>DAIUBX010000477.1:0-3193 GCA_036846465.1 Bernardetia sp. | reverse complement strand
CCAAGGGTTTGTCCAGTTTGCTCCGTCAGTAGCATTGTAAAGTTCCACTAAAGCCAATGAATCATCAGGCAGACACATCAAGCGATAAATTTCTTTTTTAGAAAAAGGATTTGAAAAAGTAGCAGGAAAGTAGTTTTGAACAGCTTTATTTTGAGTAAAAGAATTTTCTACTCTTGAAGATACAGAAAAATTTTTAAATGATTTCTCCAAGAAAGGGGAACTAAAAGCTGTTATTCCAAGCATAAAAACACCTAAAAATAAAATTTGCCAAGCTATAGTATTAAGATTAGTAAATTTATTTTTATACGTTGTTTTTTTAGTAAAAAAATGTTTTAGTATTTGTATTGAAGTCATAGATATGTATGATAGAAACGTTTTATTTTAAATTTAATAGAACGTTGTTTTGGCGTAGAGTTTCTAAAATTGAAAAGCAAGATAAACTCTAATTAATAATAGTAATGATATGATTTTATCAAAAATCGCTACTGTAGGATAAAATTAGTACTAACATGTACATAACGGAAAGCATAGCTACAAAATTACAGTTTTCTAGTTCTAAAACAGAAAAGTAGCGCAATTTATTTAATCTTTATTTTGATTTTGGTATATATTTTCTGCTTATTTGATAGGTCAAGACAATCTAAAAAGCTTCAAAATTACGAAAAGGTCAGTAAATTTGCTGTAAATTTTCTATACTATTAAAGAACATTAAAGAAATAAGCTAAAAAGAAACACAGACACCAAAAACGAAATTCATTTATTAAACCTTACTCCGTTTATGTATTCTTCTCAAAATTCTCAAATCAATACTACATCTTCATTTGCTACATCTGTTTCAAAATCCGTATTGGAAACTTTTCAGCACTCCCTTCAATCAAAATTAAGCACTCTCCAGTCTTTCCAGTCAGAATTACAAGACAAAAAAGAAATTACCAAAGACAAACTTGAGGCTCAGAAACAACAAATACAAACCTTAATCGTAGAAATAGCTGGTTTTTTGGATGATTTAATAGTGCCAATAGTAGAAAAAAACCCATTCTATTTGGAAGATTTTTTGATTTTCATGGAGGATTTTATCAATCAAGTAGAAACTCAACTTCGTTTGTTTACAACACTTTCTGTATCGTCTTTACGTAAACAAGTAGCCAAAACGTCGCAAAAGTTTGAAACAAAAGTTTTAAAAGAAGCCTTTGAAGAAAAACAAAAACAAACTTTAGCACAAACAGAACTTCTTTTGGAAACACTCAACGAGCAACTTATAGACATTCGTCATCGTATAGAAAAACAAAAAGATAGAATTTTGGATAATGCTCCTGTTTTATCTTTACCTTCTATTTCTTCCACAGAACTAACTACTATTTCCAAAAAAACAATTTCTAATTTTGAGTTAGTAGCACAAGACATAAAACGTTTTTTTATGTAATTTTAATTTCTATATTTATTTTTTATCATTTTACTCTTTAATTTTTATGAAAAAACTAACTTTTTTAGCCTTATTTTTTATCTGCATTGGCTTTTCTTCAAAAGCATTGGCTCAATCTCCTATTCGTTTGGGTCTAAAATTTAATCCAATTATTTCGTATGCACGAGTAACTGACGAAGACAAAAAATCTATTGACAACCTTGATAAAAGCTCGATGTTAGGATTTTCGGGTGGTTTGATGATGGATTTTAATTTTTCTGAACGTGCAGCTTATTCTTATCCATTTACTACTACTGATAGTATTCCTAGAACAGAAACAAGAAGCATCGATGCAAGTGTTACAACGGTAGAAATTCCTTTAGCTCTCAAGATGCGTTCTGGAGATATTGCCGATGGTCTTCGCATTCGTGGTATCTTTGGTGGACAACTTGGCTTAAACGTTTCTTCAAAAACAGAAACACAACTAGAAACAAGCCGTAAAACAAGTGATTATTACCAACCTTTAAGTATTGATTTTTTGGTAGGTGCAGGTGTAGAATATGATATTGACAATGTAGGAACATTAGATTTTGGGTTTAGTTATCACAATGGACTTACTCGCTTCAATAAAAAAGATGATAATTTTAACGATAGAGCATTATTACATTATTTCTCTTTAGACATTGGGTTCTTTTTCTAAAAAAATAGCTTTGTAAAATTGAAAAAGAGTTTGAGAAATCAAGCTCTTTTTTTATGAATTTATACAAAAATCTTAAGCTTAAATGATAAATAGCACAGTTTATGCAACTAAATATAAGATTATTTACTATATTTATTACCAAATTCAATAACAGTCAAGAAAATCCTAAAATAAGAAACAAAAGTAATATTTTTACTTCAAAATAATTCCCTTTTTAATACATTAAATTGATTCATGCCATTTAATCCTCTCGCAATTTTATTCGAAATCCCTAGTCGTCTAAACTTGCCCATTGAAGATAATAAAGATTTTGCAGTAGTTTCTTCTGCTGGTGTCTTAGGTTTTTTGGCACACTGTACATTTTTTATTATTTTTTTTATATTTGATGTGCATTTTATGATGTACTTAAATATAGTAAGTGTTTTTATTTTTGCAGCTATTTATTATGCTAATCGTCAAGTAGTTGGTAAATCAACCCTTTTGTTAAATATAGCTAGTGGGGAAATAATAGTTCATGCTATTCTTGCAGTTCTTACGTTAGGGTGGAATTCTAACTTTCATTTATATCTCTTTGTTCCTATGTTGGCAGCTCTAGTTACTGCCAAAACAAATACTTTATTTGCTTATCTTCTGAATATAATTTGTGTTGTTATCTATATTTTTTTAGCTTTTTATACAAATTATGCTTCTCCTCTAAATCCTATTTCAAAAATAGGAATGCTTATTTTTGAGATTTTGAATATCATTAGCGTTGCTGTAATAGTCATTATTGTTACCATGTATTACAGTTATATAGCAAATGAATCTTCTGAAAGACTCGTAAAATTAAATGACAAGTTAAAAGACCAAAGTAATAAAGTGATGTCTTTTAATAATGACCTTGCTCAACAAGCTGAAGAACTACAAATAAAATCAGAACAATTAGAACATTCCAATAAACATACAACAGATAGTATAAGATATGCACTTCGAATCCAAGAAGCCGTTTTACCCTCTGCTGCTGATTTGGAGAATTTATTTGGAGCGCAAAATGCAATGATTTTTTATAGTCCAAAAGATATTGTTTCAGGAGACTTTTATTGGTGTAGAGA
>DAIUBX010000476.1:0-3197 GCA_036846465.1 Bernardetia sp. | reverse complement strand
AATTTTTTGTGCAGAGGATTGTTTTATTTTATTGAATAATTTTAAATAATAAACATAAGCCAAATAAACTCCCATTCTTGAAGGTTTAGGAAGGCGTAGAATTGCTTCATAAGCTGCATCAAAATCCTTCTGAATATCATTTTCTATTTGAATTTTGGCATGTGTATCAAATTGTGAGTAATTTACATCAGGAAAATAAACTCGTCCACGCTCATCGAAATCACTTTTCATATCTCTCAAAAAATTTACTTTCTGAAAAGCTGCTCCTAGACTTCTTGCTCCTGCTTTTAAGCTATCATAAAGCTCACTATCATTCTCACAAAAAACACGCAAACACATCAAGCCTACTACTTCGGCTGAACCATAAATATATTCATGGTACTTATTGTCAGTATATTCTTTTTTGTCCAAATCCATTTTCATACTATTCAAAAATGCTTCTATCAGCTCATTTTCGATAGAATAACGCTCAACAGCAAGTTGAAAAGAATGTATAACAGGATTGGTACTTATTTTTTCCTCAATAGCACGATAGGTATCTTCTCTAAAACGGGAAAGTAAAGTAGCTCTATCTTTATCATGAAATGTATCTACAATTTCGTCAGCATAACGCACATATCCATAAATAGCATAGATAGGAAAATGTAACTTTTTGTGCAGGGTTTGGATACCCAAAGTAAAAGAAGTACTATAATGTTGAGTAATCAGTTTACTGCATTTTAAAGCTGTTGTATTATAAAGTGCCATAGAATCTGAAATAGTATCAGTTCCTTTTGAAGTAGAGTGTGTGGAAGGTGTAATAGTATTCATAAGAACTTTATAAGATTTTTCTAATGACGTTTTTTATTAGTTAGAACGAAATAGGTCAGGTAATAAGTATGTTCTTTTTCCAAAATAGAAAAACGCACACTTTTGTTTGAAAAAAATGTGCGTTTCTTTTAAATTTTTAATACGCTTATTAAAATAAGCATTCATTAATTTTTTGAAGCATAGACCTTCAAATTGCCTTTCAGTTCTTTACGAGCAATATGTATTCTGTTTTTTACAGTTCCGATAGGAATCTCTAAACGCTCTGCAATTTCGTAATATTTGAAACCTCTAAAGTGCATCATAAATGGAACTTTATAAGCATCATCTAATCTATCAATAGCTCTTGTTACATCTTGCATCATAAAGTCTCCATACGCACCATTGGCTGCTACGTGATCGGAAGAATTAAGAAAATGTAAATTTTCAGTTGTATCAATAAACGTATTACGACGCACCAAACGCTGATAATTCGTAATAAACGTATTTTTCATTATGGTATATAACCACGCCTTTAGGTTTGTTCCTTCCGTGAATTTTTCACGGTTGGTAAAGGCTTTTAATATTGTTTCTTGGAGCAAATCATTTGCTTCGTCAGAATCTTTAGTAAGCTTCAATGCGAAAGGACGCAAAGAGTAAGCTATTTTTTGTAATGCAAATCCAAATTCGAAAGCTGTCATGGTAAAAAATATTTTGAAGTTTGGAGAGATTTAATTTTTGTTTAATGCAAAGTTAGTGTTTCTTAAACAGTTTTCCAAATTCTTGTTGAATTATTTAGTTAAAAAAGTTGAACAAATATATGTTCGTACAATGGTTTATTTAAAAATGACACTGTATTAATCCAATATAGTGTTTTTTAGTGCAATTTCAAACTTTGTTAGATTACCAAATAATGAAATTCGGATAGATACAGGAAAAAACAATCTAACAAAATAAAAGGGGGCTATAAAAAACAAAAATTAAGCTTAAAAGACTATTTAAAATATGATTAAACTGAAATAAAGATTAAACAAAGAATAAATTCGCTGGAAAATACAGCAAAAAATTAATCAAAAAAGACGCTTTGTTTATCTTCTTATAAGACGGAGTTTATAGATAGCTAGTTGTTCATTTTTGAGGAAAAGGTGGTAAAAATTCATAAAATAAATAATTATTTGCCTCCTCATGACCTTTAGGAACTTTATTTATTCAAAAAAGTGCATCAAACCAATCTATTGTTTAGAATAGTTACTCAAAAGTAATGAATTTTGAAATAAAAGTTTCATATTCATTCTGGTTTATGCTAAAAAAAATAGTAATTTCTAAAAATATCCTTTGTTCAATTTAGGTATAGATTATTTTTCTCAAAAAAAATGACGAACTTCGTATTATAATGATTCCAAAAAAACGGGATAATAGGTGTATCAACAATCATTTTTTTGCTTCGTTTTAGTTCTGTTCAATTTTTGTGTAGTTTTTTGTTTTATTTCTTCTTAACTTCTCAATTTTACTTAATTTGTCGCTTTTTCAATCTTTTTCTGATACTACAAACTCTATTTCTACAGAAAGAAAAACACTTTTTGCAGAGGTTATTATTCCTGTTCCATTAAAAACAACTTTTACATATAGGATTCCTTTCGAATTAAATGATTTTATTCAAAGTGGAGTTCGTGTAGTCGTTCCTTTTGGAAAAAAACGAGTGCTAACAGGTGTTGTAAAATCGGTTACAGATAAAGCACCACAAGGCTATTCAGCAAAATATATTTTGGAGCTTTTGGATGAAACACCACTTGTTACACAAACACAAATTTGGTTTTGGACTTGGCTTGCATCTTATTATATGTGTTCGGTGGGCGAAGTAATGAACGCTGCTTTGCCTTCTGGTCTAAAACTAAGTAGTACAAGTAGATTGCAGTTGCATCCCCAATGGAAGGCTGGGATAAATGAGGAAGAAATAGAGCAAAAAAGGAACGAATATGATTTGTCAGATGATGAAATTCGGTTGATTAATTTATTAGAATTAGAAAATTCGCTGACCTACGAACAAGCAGGAGAAAAATTAGCTTTACAAGATGTCTATCAAATCATTAAAAAATTAACTCAAAAACGAATCGTCATTATATTTGAGGAATTAAAAGAAAAATATAATCCATTAAAAGAAAAGCAAATCCGAATTGCAAAACAGTATGCCAGTCAAGAAGGAATAGCAGAAGCCTTCACAAAGACAACACGAAGCGTAAAGCAGGAAGAACTTTTACTAACTTATCTATCTAAAAACCCAATAAAAGATTATCCAAAAAGTATTTCTAAAAAAGAATTATTAGGCGAAAATCTCTCAGCCAGTTCTTTAAAAACACTTATTAAAAATGGAATTTTTGAAGAATTTGAAAAGACATTATCTCGCTTTGAGT
>DAIUBX010000475.1:0-3198 GCA_036846465.1 Bernardetia sp. | reverse complement strand
TCGATAGGGTTTTAACCCTGTCTGAAGTTTATAGTAAAACTTATTAAACACTGTAATAACTGTATTTTTATAAGTTATGAGGTCTAATTCCAATTATGACTTTAACTCGCTGATTATCAAAAAATTAGAAAATAAAAAATAGCAGTTTATTTAATTCTCATTCCTTAGAAATAAAAAAACTGTTTCAAATATGAAAATTTGAAACAGTTTTTTTGTTATTTTGCTTTATCTAACGTTGATTTAACTAGCTTTTACTTGCTCTACAGCACCACGAATGGCAGCCGTTATTTCGCTAATTTCGCCTACTCCTTCAATAACATGGAGTTTGTCTTGTTTTTTGTAATAGTCTGCCACTACTTCAGTTTCGTTACGATAAACTTGTACACGGTTGCGAATCAAATCTTCTTGTTGGTCATCTACTCTACCAGAGGTTTTTCCTCTTTCTAAGAGACGTGTTACGAGTTCTTCTTCATCTACGTGTAGAGAAAGAACAGCACTAATGCCCACTTTATGAGATTTGAGAAGATTATCTAATGCTTCTGCTTGTTTTGTTGTACGAGGAAAACCATCAAAAATAATTCCTTTTGCTCCTGTATTTTCTTTGAGTTTGTTTTCTATCATTCCAATTACCACTTCATCAGGAACTAAATTTCCCTTTGTCATATATTCCTCAGCTTTCTTGCCGAGTGGTGTTTCTGCTTTTCGCTCTGCACGAAGCAAATCCCCAGTAGAAATATGTATCAAATTATAATGCTCTACAAGATGTTGGCTCTGAGTTCCTTTTCCTGCACCAGGAGGGCCGAATAAAACTAAATTTAGCATAGTTTGACTATTTTATAAGGTATTTTATAGTGTATTTTTTATAAAAACATTCATGTTACCAAACTCAAATATAGGGCTAGAATAACTTCCAACAACTATTTTGAACTGTTATTCAAAAATAAAATGCTATTCAGTTATTTTTTTATAAAAATGGAATAACAAAAATTGAGTGTAAGTGAATGAGTAAATCAACTTTAAATTAGATTTGAGAAACTAAATGTAAGAAGCAAGTGTGTTAAATCCAAATATTGTATCTGAAATTAGCACAAAACCTACTTTATTTATTGTATTTCATTATTTTATCTGTAAATCCATCTAAGTTTCGAATCACTTCTCTTGAAATCTCATCACCATCCATCCAAGTAAAAACGCTGCCTACATAGCTCATTCCTAGATAAGAAGCACTTTCTCTAAATGGCATTTCAAATGCTTCACTTATAGCCAAAACAGCCTCTTTGTCAGAACCACAACTTACCATTGCCATTGACTTTCCTCTTAATTTTCTTCCCGTTTCTTTTTCTATTTTTAGGCAATCTGTAATTCTATCAAAAAACGTTTTCATAATTCCAGACATAGAATACCAATAGACTGGAGTAGCAAAAATAATTAAATCATATTCGACAACTTCTCTCATCAAAGGCAAAAAATCATCGTTTTTATTGCGTGAATCGTAATCATAATTTGAAATTACATAGTTTTTTAAATCAATAAAATCACAATCTAACTTCTCTTGAATATAATTTACAATCTTATTTGTATTGCCATTTTTCCTTGCACTTCCTTGAAGGATAAGAATTTTCATTTTATAAACTTTTGAAATGATTAATTTTTTCGGAAAAATACAACAAAAAAAAGCAGTTATAAAATTTATAACTGCATAGTTAGTAACGAATGAACATGTGTTGTATATTTAGAAGAATTTCAAATCATTTTAGTTTAATCTTGAACGAAGTTCTTCAATTTGGTCTTTCAGTTTGGGTTGAAAAGGGTGTATTTGATAGAGTTTTTCAAGTGTATTTAGTACGCCATGTTCATCTCCAATTTCAGAATAAATGGTTGCAAGTCCTGCCAATGCACCAAAATGACGATTTTCTAATTTTAGAGTTTGATAAATATCATCAACGGCAGCTTTATAATTTCCACGTAAATAATACGCTGTGGCTCTTTTGTTCCACCCTTCTGCAAACTCAGGATTTCTATCTACAACTTGTGTAAAAACATTGATGGCATCCGTATAATCTCCCTTTGAAAGACTTTCAGTTCCTAAACGAACTAAAGTGTTCATTTCTACATTCCCTGTATTGAGCCAAATATTCCAAATTTGTGTCAGAATAGCCTCTATACGAGCCGTCGAACGTGCTGTTTGTAGCTGGGTAAAGAGTCGGTCTAGTATTTTATTGTCTTGTTTCATAATTGATTGATTTTGTTTTGTGGTAGAATATTTTGATATGTTATGTTATTACAGAATTACATGGCTATTTTTTATATTTAAACCAAATTTTTATCCAAAAAGTTGTCTTTATTTGAAAAATCAAATTTTATATCTTTAAAGTACATAAAAGAAGTTGTTTTTGACTACCTTTATAAATTTTGTGCTAGATAAATGTTTAAATTTGGTTGTTGATTCTGAAAAAAACATAAAGTCGTTTTATAAATTGCAGCCTCCAAAAGATTTGCGTTATCTTTACGTTTTCATTTCGTAACTGACAGTTTGTAACGGTCAGAAAAAATATTTTAATATGACAGTTGAAAACTGTCGCCTACCTATTTCAAAAATATGCTAGACTTTCTCAACTTAATTGCAGCTATTTCTTGGGACGCAAGTCCAGAAATTTTTCAATGGAAATTTATGAGCCTTCGTTGGTACGGACTTTTATTTGCCACAGGATTTATTATTGGTTATTTTATTTTTTCCAAAATCTATAAAATAGAAGGCAAACCACAAGAAAACCTCGAAACATTGCTTACTTATATGGTCATTGCTACCGTTGTAGGTTCTCGCTTAGGACATTGTTTGTTTTATGACCCTGTTTATTATTTATCTAATCCTTTAGAAATTTTATATATTTGGAAAGGTGGATTAGCTTCTCATGGTGGAACTATCGGACTTTTAGTCGCCCTCTTCTTATATTCAAGAAAATACCCAGACCAGCCGTATTTATGGCTTTTGGATAGAATTGTCATTCCGATTGCCCTTGCAGGTGCTTGTATTCGTATGGGAAACTTAATGAATTCAGAGATTTATGGATACGCAACGGATTTACCTTGGGGATTTATATTCCTTCAAAATGGCGAAACGATAGCTAAACACCCTACTCAACTCTATGAAGCAGGTTCATACGTTCTGATTTTTATTTATTTGATGGTTTCGTATCT
>DAIUBX010000474.1:0-3204 GCA_036846465.1 Bernardetia sp. | reverse complement strand
GGTCTATTTTCAATCCATAGTTGTTGGTGTCGCTATCGCTAAAACACCAACAACGATGTTTTTTGATTTTTATAAGAAAACCTTGTTTGATTTTATAAGATGTTAAGAGCCATGTTATTTTTCCATAACGTTGGGTTTGCAAACCCAACGTTATGGAAAAATAGACTTCAACTATAAATTTTGAGGTTAAAAAAATCTCTACCTCACAAATCGCATTATAAAAGTAGCACCTCTATTTTCACTACTTTTTATTTCAATAGAACCATTTTGTTTTCGAATTGTTCCGTCTTCACTTTGAGTTTCTATACCATGCGCTTCTACAATTCTTTTGGCTATACTTAATCCTAAACCTGTTCCTTTTGGTTTTCGATTATTTTTATCTCTGATTTGATGAAATTTTTCAAAAATAGAATTTTGATTTTCTTTCGAAATTCCTTTTCCATTATCAATAATACTGATTTGCCAAAAATTAGATTCAATCTTTGTTTCAATGTTGATTTTATAAAAAGGAAATTCTGAATTATTTCCTTGTAAATCTATCCATAAGTCAGTTCTATCACTAGGAATTTCATTTTCATTAAATTTCATGTGATTAATGGCATTCGAAACTAGATTAATAAGAGCTTGTTCGATACGTTTTTCGTCTGCTTTTACTGTTGTATTTTGGTTTGATAAAGTATCAAAAATAAAACTTGTTTCTAATTTGATATTTTTCTGTTCTGCTAAAGGCTGCATAATTTCATACACTTGACTTATTAATTTTTTCAAATCAAATTCTTTAATTTCTAAAGGCAGCGTATTATTTCGTGCATGATTATCAAAACTTTCTATATCCAAAATTTCATTTATCAAAAGACTAATTCTTTCACATTCATTGACTACATTTTCCAAAAAATGCTGTCTTTCTTCCTCTTCTAAATCTGGATTTTGATAGACAATTTCAGACAAAGCACGAATTGCCGTAATGGGCGTTCGGAGTTCATGTGTAACTGTTGAAATAAAATCATCTTTTATACGGTCTTGTTCTTTTAATTTCTGATTGGTTTCTTCTAATTCTTGTGTCAATCGTTTGAGTTCGTTTGATTTTTGTCTCAATTCTCTATTTGTAGAAAGCACATTTTGAGATTCTTTCAAAATCGTAATTACTTCGTCCATCGCAACCGTTTCTTGTTCATGCAAGAGCGAAGAAACCAAAATACGAGCTGAAACCGAACCGACAACACTAGAAAGCAAACGCTCTGCAAGAGTCAGAAGACGAGAGTCTGCTAAAATGATTTGTTCTTCATTTTGAAATGTAGCATTTTTTATTTCTTCTTCTGTATTGGTTTGTTTATAATTTTCCAATAAAAAAGTAGTTCGTTTTTCTCCCAAAAAACTATTCAATAATTCTTTTACTTCTGAAAAATAAGCCTTTCCTTTCCACAAAACAGCACTTTCAAAACGATTAGAATACTTAAAAATATCGACAAAAATTTCAGCTTCATTGCGTTCTGTTGCTGATTGAACACTCGTAACAGAAACCACAACATAAAAAAAGCTATTCAAAAAAAGCGACCAAAACACACTTTGAGAAATTGAATCTAAATAATCCATTCCAAAAAGAGCATTCGGATTTAATAATTGTAGAAAAATAGAATCTGAAATCCAATAACTAGGAAAATAACCACTTTGAGCAAAAGAAGGAACAATAAGTGTGTATGCCCAAACAGAAAAACCAATAACAATTCCCACAAAAGCACCATTTTTAGTTCCTCTTTTCCAAAAAATTCCTCCAAAAAAAGCAGGTGCAAGTTGTGCAATGGCAGCAAAAGAAACCATACCGACAGAAACGAGCGAAGAAAGCTCTCCAATTACTCTAAAATAAAAATAAGCCAAAAAGAGAATAAATAAAATTCCCAGTCGTCGAAACCATTTTATAGTATTGATGGCTTTAAAATTAGGATTTTTCCAATCAAAATCGGAAACCCAATTTGGGAGTAATAAATTATTTGAAATCATTGTGCTTAGTGCAGCCGTTGAGACGATAATCATACTTGTTGCAGCCGAAAACCCTCCAATATAAGAAAGCAAAGCCATTTGTGGAAAATCAGAAGCCAAAGGCAAACTGAGCATAAACATATCTGAATTAAAGACGGAATTTGTGCCTTCAAACCAAATTTCGCCACCTAATGCAATCGGCAAAACCAAAAAGTTGATAACCAAAAGGTACAATGCAAAAATCCACATGGCAGGAATAATATGTTTTTCATCTTCATTTTCTACTACCGAAACTTGAAACTGACGAGGCAAAAGAAAAATAGCCAAAGCTGACAAAAGCAAATACCAAAACCATTCTCCACTACTTTTTTGATGCTGAATAGTAGTTAGTTTTTGTAAATCTGGATTCAAAGCCGTTTTTTCAAAAATATCAATCATTCCATCAAACATTCCATAGACAATAAAAAAACCAACTCCCAAAAAAGTCATTAATTTAATGATAGATTCGAAGGCAATGGCAGCTATCATTCCTCTGTTTTTATTATCGCTTTGCAAACTACGAGTAGTAAAAAGCATCGTAAAAAAACCAAGAATAAGCGTCGCATAAAAAGCTGTATCACTTATCCAAAAATTACTAAAATACGTGTTTTTATTAGGGGAAGTCAGTACATCAATGCTCATCGAAATTGCCTTTATCTGAATAGAAATATAAGGAACAATCCCCAAAACGCACAAAATGGTAATCAAACGACCTAACGCAATACTTTTTCCGTAACGAGCCGAAATAAAATCAGCTAATGTAGTAATTCCTTTTGCCTTACTAATTCGGATTATTTTACGCAAAACAAGCCACCAAAGAGGAATAGTAAGTAAAGGTCCAATATAGGTTGTCAGAAAACCTAGTCCAGAAGTTGCTGCCTGTCCAACACTTCCATAAAATGTCCAAGCTGTGCAATAAACCCCCATAGAAAGGGCATAAACAAGAGGTTTGAAAAACGTACTGAATTTGCTTTTATTTTCTTTCAAAAAAGACAATGTTCGATATTCTGTCCAGTAGGCTACACCAAACAAAATACCCAAATAACCAACAGAGATAATAAAGAGTAGGAGTTCGGAATACAAATTGAATTGTTAATTATTAATTGTGAAGGATGAATGAAAATACAAATTGAACAGTAAATTATGAACTATAACCGAAATACAAATATAATTCTTATTTTGAACCTT
>DAIUBX010000473.1:0-3205 GCA_036846465.1 Bernardetia sp. | reverse complement strand
AACAATGAAAATACTGAAATTTGTAGGTCAAAGGCTTGCCTTTGACTTGTTAAGTGGGCATTTTTTAGTTTGATAGAAATGCAAATACAGTCAAAGGCAAACCTTTGACCTACCAAATACACTATATTTTACTGTTTTTTTACGTTTAAAAAACATGTGGGTAATCGACAGGGTCTGAAGTCTATAATAAAACTTATTAGACACTTTAATTAGAAAAATAACAAGTCATTGAAGGTTTATATTCTTCAATGACTTGTTATCAATTTCCTAGCATCTGTTTTTAGAGTAGAAATAATTAAAACAAAGAAAACTTTGTTTCTTCTCCATCTTTGTAGCGTTTTCGTTCTTTTATTTTACCATCTTTATCATAAAAACGCCATTTTCCATCTCGTTTATCATTTTTATAATAACCTTCAATAATCAGTTTTTCAGCTTTAAATTCACGATAAACCCCATCTTTTATAGTTCCTTTTACTTCGTATTCATAGCGAGTATCTTCTTGATTTTGGACAATCAAACGACGCTCGGCATTGTCTTTGTCTAGTTCAATCAATTCAGATTCAGGAATGGTTTGGAGTTGTTCGAAAAGGTCTATTTTTTCTTCTGTTCCAAATACTTTTTCTAAAATATTTTTACTGTTGAGCTGTTCTAATAGTTTTTTGCGATTTTCTTGCGCTAGTTTATAATCATTTCTGACCTTTTCTGGATTTTCATAAACAGTAACTAAGCGAGTATCATAAAAATGAGTTTCATCTCTACGAAGTTGAAAACCCCAATGAGGTTGAGAAATTACGTAGTTTGAATTTTGCTGAATGGTCTTCCACGTTTCTGGACTCATCGAACGTTTTAAAGTTTTTAGAGCAACAGGCATATTTACGTAAGCAAAAAAGTTGGAGTTATCAGCCTCAAATTCTTTAAAGAATTTTTGAAAAGAAGGCGATTTAGCTAAAGTAAGACCCATTTCATAATCATCAATAATATTTTTGAGTGTTTTTGGACTATTACTAAAAATTATATAATCTTCAATAAACGTAAAATAAGGTTTATCAATTTTCTCAAAATATTTTCCCATAATGAGTTTGAAAAAACCTTTTACGGCAAGCATACTAATTTTGTGTCCTTTGTGTTCGGAAACAACCACTTTTACAGGCGTTCTTTTTCGTATTTTTTCTCCAATAAATTCTAATTGTGCCGTGGCTTCCGAAATAGATTTTGCTTTCAAAACAAGTGCATACTCATCATTTTTATCAACTGATTCGGTAGCTTCACTTTGAATAATTGCCATTTCTGAACCAATCCAAGAAAAAAAATTATCACGAACACTAATATCTAAAAGTCTTTCGACGGTTCGGATTTGATTCTGATATTCTTGATAGGCTGCTTCATCTCGCTGCAAAACTTCAGTAAATTTGTCATAATACGTCAAAAAATCATCAAAATTGACACTAAAATAAAATGCCGAACGCTGAGGAACAACACGAGCAGCCGTAATATCACTACTTCCAGAAAGCAAAAGCGCACGTACATGAGAAGGAATTGAATCATTAATTACTGTCGTTCCTATCATTCTGACTATTGTAGAAGCATTTTCATCATCTCCAACTTGTTCCAAATCCAAATTTAGTCCAGAGAAAAAGAAGGCTTCTGATATATCATTCAAATACTCATTGGATTGGTCTATATAAAGTCCAAAAAACTCATCTGCTAACTCATAATTGATAAACAAACGACCTAGATTTTTGGTAGAAGTTTTTGAAACAACTTTTGTAAAACGACGGTTATTTTCAAAATTATTTGGGTTATCTTTTTCATCTAAAGCAGCTTCTACTAAAGCAGGAGTTTGAGAGCATAAAAGCAAATGTTTACGAATAGAAATTGCCCATTGAGAATTATCGGTTGTATTTTTAATTAAATAAATACGATTTTTTTTGTATTCATAATTAGAAGAATCTTCTGCACTATTCATAAATTTTCCAATGTGATCTTCTAGAAATGAAGGAACTTCTCGCTTCAAATCTACAATAAAAAGAAAATCGTAATCGCCTTGTTTGTGGATATGAGACGAAACAAGAACTTGCCTTTTACCAAGAAAATCAAAAACTCCTCTATTTTGATGAATCATTGTGTCCAAAGAAATGGCATCTTTTGTAAGTTCGCCAAAATAAGGTTGAGTTTGAAGGTGTTTCCAAAGTTTTGAACTACTAATTTCTTCCCAGCTATCAATGGGCTCATCTGTTTCTAAAATGTACATAGCACTTGAAGGAACATAGCTAAAAGGGTCAAGAGGAACGATAGGAATTCCTTTATACATCCAAAAGACTATAAATCCTAATGCAATAACTGCAAAAAAAACAAGTACATACAAGAGTCTGCGAAAAAATATTTTTAAAACATCCATAGATTTGAAGAATAGCGATTGATTGAAAAACTTTTGATAAATTCTAGTTGTATAAAAATACGAAAATCAAATTTGTTTTCTAATTTGTTTTTAGTTTAGCGTTTAATTTTCTACCAAATTAAAAATAAACTACGATTAGGGATTGATTTTGACTAAATTCGTGTTTAGAGTAGCTCACAGTTTTCAACTGTCGAAAA
The DNA here is from genome assembly GCA_036846465.1 of Bernardetia sp. GTDB lineage: Bacteria > Bacteroidota > Bacteroidia > Cytophagales > Bernardetiaceae > Bernardetia. Next base: position 610 of record DAIUBX010000473.1, on the reverse strand, counting down.
TATAGTAGTTCTCTGACACTTGGAAACTGTCAGCTACATAGAGCCAATTTATTTTTTATAATTTAATTAATCCATAAAATGACAACCTTAAAAGAAAAAGTAGAATCAGAAATGAAAGTAGCCATGAGAGCTAAAGAAGCCACACGTTTGACTGCTCTTCGTGCTATCAAATCAGCTATTTTGTTGGCTCAAACAGAAAAAGGAGGTACATCTGAAAACCTTTCTGAACAGCAAGAATTAGATATTTTATTAAAACAAGCCAAGCAAAGACGTGAATCACTTGCGCTTTATGAGCAAGAAGGACGCACAGAACTTGCCGACGCAGAAAAAGCAGAGTTAGAAGTGATTGAAAAATTCTTACCTCAAATGCTTTCAGAAGATGAAGTAAAGGCAAGAGTAGAGAAAATTTTGGCTAGAATGGGTGAAGTTACTCCTCAGCAAATGGGACAAGTAATGGGAGCTGCTATCAAAGAATTAGGTACAGAGGCAGAAAAACAAACGATTGCTAAAGTAGTGAAAGAATTACTCAATAAATAAAAATATTGAAATTCTTTTAACTGTTAGTCAAAAAACTTTGTCAGTAGTTTGCCTAAGCAAACTCTGACAATAG
>DAIUBX010000472.1:0-3207 GCA_036846465.1 Bernardetia sp. | reverse complement strand
TCAAATTTGAATGACGATAATTTATAGCGTTTCGTAGATTTGTAACCAGGTGCTTTGATAATAATTGTAGGTTTTGGGTTGATGGATTTACTAATTTTGTATTGAGTGTTTCAAAAAATAAAATTGTGTATCTTTAGTAGATATAGATAACAATTATCGAAACTAACCACAAAAATACAGAATAGTTATTTTATGCTCAAACTATTTTTCATAAAAAAGCAGCACAATTTTAGCTTTTATGTAATTTAGTCATCAAATTTCTACTTTTATTTTTTATTAAGGCAACCTAATTTTATTTCCTATTGAATTTATTATTGAACTTCTTGCCAAGAAAATAGTATTTTTGAAGACGAAGTGTGTTTCAAATAACAATTCATATAAAAATATTTATCAATCATAATCAATTATTCGCTATGACTATCAAAATAAACCACATCAAATTCTCTATCTTTTCATCTTTAATTATTTTGTTTGTAGTAGGCATTTGTTTGTCTTCTTTTACCACTAACAAAATAGCATCTCCAAAATCTACTGTGCCTTCTGTTTCTATAAAAACACTCAAAAATCAAAGTATTGATATTCAAGAAACACTTAATAAAGAAGGTTATACGATTATTAGTTTTTGGGCGACGTGGTGTAAGCCTTGTATTTCTGAGTTGAGTGCCATCAATGATGAATATATCGATTGGCAAGACGAAACGGGTGTAAAAGTGGTTGCAATTTCTATCGATGATGCTCGTAGTAAAGATCGTATTCAAACTATTTCTAATGGAAAAAACTGGGGATTTGAAGTGTACAGCGATGAAAATAGTGACTTAAAACGTGCCTTGAATGTACAAAATGTTCCTCATACATTTATTGTAGATGCAGCAGGTGAGATTGTTTGGCAACATACATCTTACAACCCTGGGGATGAAGCACATTATATTGAGTTTATAAAAGAAGAATTAGCCAAGCAAAAAGAGGGTGATACAGATGCTGATAAGAACTAATTAGTAAAAACTATTTTCTTTATCTGTATTTTTAACTAAATTGTGGGATAGGATTAATGATTCTATCCCATAAAAAATGCCCTCTATTTCAAAAACTCTCTATCTTATCAAAATAATTTTCTGCTTTGTCATGAAAAAAAAATACTCTCTTGTTCTTGATCTCATTTCATTTTTCTTCAGATTCTCATTTTTAGCTATTTTTGTTTTTTTGTTTAGTAGTTGTGATTCTCGTCAGCCTATTTCAGAAAATTTGACAGAAAAAGGTCAGCAAAGAGTAATCTATGGACAGCCTGTTTCTGTAAAGAATACAGATTTTACGATTGTACCGATGCAAGTGGTAGATGAAAGGGATATTGCAGAGGCTCGTTATACAGATGATGGAAAAACAGCCGAAGATATTTCACAGAATGCTCAAAATTTAATTTTCTTTGACGAGAGAACAAAAGAAACACATTTATTGACTACTCAAAAATTTAAACGAATAGCTTTCTCTTTTGAAGAGATCGGAACATTTAGAGAATCTTCTACGATTATTTTGTACAAAACTATCCAAGAAGATTCTAACCGAGATGGTTTTTATGATTGGAAAGATGCCGTTGTGATGTATGTTTCGGATAATAGAGGGCGTTATTTTAGAGCTGTTACACCAAAAAATACAAGAACAATAGATTGGACAGTGGAAAAAGAAAAAGGGCAGATTTATTTTAGATATATTTCAGATAGCGATTCGAACCGAATTTTTGACTTGAAAGACCCTGTTTATATCAATAAATTAGATTTAACACACCTTAGAGATTCTAAAAGTCTAAAAGATTCTACTCAAATATCTACGCCTCTTATAACTGATAAGGATAGAAAACGTTACGAAGATATTTTGTTGAATAGTAATTAAAAATAGTTAGATATAAAAATCATGAGCAATCTACAATACCTAAAAGAAAACCCCTATTTTCAAGAAGTTCCAGAAAAACAATTAAAATGGCTTTTAGAAGAATCAGACTGTCAAGATTTGGCTGAAGGAGAATTTTTATTTCAACCAGGGCAAGAAATAACTTGTATGCACATCGTTTTGTGTGGTAGAATTCGTCTGTATATTGCTCAAAATGGACAAATGCGCCAACTTGCCATTTATGAACCTCACGAAATTACAGGACAGCTTCCGTATTCTCGCATGACAAAATCGACAGGATATGGAATTGCTTTAGAGCCTACAAAATTACTTTGTTTTGAGAAGACAAAATTTCAAGAATTGATTCAAAATAATTATGAACTTACAGAAGCCCTTGTAAGAAGAATGACAACCCGAGTGAGAGAATTTACCAAAAATCAACAAATGACTGAAAAAATGGTTTCACTTGGAAAACTCTCAGCAGGATTGGCACACGAACTCAATAACCCAGCTTCAGCAGTTGTACGAAGTGCAGAATCACTACAAAAACACCTTCAAAATACACCAGAGCAGTTTAAAGATGTAATTTCAATACGAGTAAGCCCAGAACAAGTTGATCAAATCAATGATTTTTTATTCGAAAAGATAAATAACTTCAAAAATAGAGATAAAAATACTTCTCAAAAAACTAAAAAATCTATTCTTCAAAAAAGTAATTTAGAAGATGAATTATTGGATTATATGGACGATAGAGAAGTTAGAGATGCTTTTGATATTGCTCCCATTTTTGTAGAATATGATTTTGAGATAAAGGATTTAGAACGAGTAGAAGAAATTGTTTCAGAAGCGCATTTAAGTCCTGTTTTGAATTGGATTTGTACTAATTTAATTACTGAAAAAACGATTCAAGAAATAAAAGAGGCTTCAGAACGAATAGGACATTTAGTGCAGTCTATCAAATCTTATACTCACATGGATAAAGGTTCGGATACTACACAAGTTTCGATTGTGGAAGGGATAGAAAATACTTTGACTTTGCTCAATCATAAAATTAAAATCAAAAATATAGATGTAGAGCTAGATTTTGAGGATAATCTATCCAAAATACAGGGACAAGCAGGTGAAATCAATCAAGTTTGGACAAATATCATCGATAATGCCCTTGATGTACTGCCTGAAAATGGAGAAGGAAAATTAAAAATAGAAAGTAAAAATGACCATGATTTTGTACTTACAAAAATTACAGACAACGGTGGAGGAATTCCAAAAGAGATAATAAATAATATTTTTGATCCATTTTTTACAACAAAAGAAATTGGAAAAAGA
>DAIUBX010000471.1:0-3208 GCA_036846465.1 Bernardetia sp. | reverse complement strand
AAATAAATTTGAATACCAAAAATAATAGACAAAAAATTGTGTACGGTTTTAAATTCAAAAGAAAATAAAAATTGCAACGCTATTTATAAAGAATCGAATATTTTATATATTGCACTTTGTAAATTTTTATCCTAAAAAACCAATTTATTTATGTCAAGATTTCAAGACAAAGTTTGTATTATTACTGGTGGAAGTACTGGTATTGGATTTTCTGCAGCTCGTTTATTTTTAGCCGAAGGAGCAAAAGTTGTCATTACTGGTCGTACACAAGAAACACTTGATAAGCGTGTAAAGAACTTGCTAATGATAGAGTACACAGCATAAAAGGCGATATTTCGGTAGCTGCTGACCGTAAAGCATTGATAAATGAAACAGTAAAAACATTTGGAAAAATCGCTATATTATATATCAATTCAGGTATTGCTAAGGCTGCTCCTATCGATCAAATGACTGAAGAGATGTATGATGATGTTTTTGCTATTAATCTTAAAGGACCTTATTTTCTGATTCAAGCAGCCTTGCCAGAGATGAACGACGGAGGAACGATTGTATTTACAGGTTCTATTTCTAATCAAATTGGACAACATTCATTGAGTGCTTATACTTCTAGTAAAGCTGGATTACGTTCACTTGCCCGAACACTTAGCACTGAATTACTTCCACGCAAAATTCGTATCAATATGGTTAGTCCTGGGGTTACCAAAACTCCTATTTTGGACATGCCTGGACTTTCAGCAGATCAAGTACAGGGAATGATTCAATCTTTGGCTTCTCAAAATCCAATGAAACGTATCGGACAACCCGAAGAAATTGCCAAAGCAGCTTTATTTTTAGCTTCTGATGATGCTTCTTACATGCTCGGTACAGAACTTATTGTCGATGGAGGATTTACACAATTACAACTTACCTAAAAAGATAAATTTACGCATTTAAAAAACCGAATAATTTGCTTAATGCAAACGATTCGGTTTTTTTAGTGGCTCTGTTAGGAGTCGAACCTAAATTTTGAGCGTCGGAAGCTCACGCACTATCCATTGTACTACAGAGCCATTTTTGTAAAAACAGGGTTAAAACCCTGTTCAATTGAGTCAAAAAAAAATGAAATTCTACCAATTTCCTGCTGTGTCATTAAAAATATCAAACACAATTCTATCTAAAATAATTTCTACTAGCTGTTCTTCTACTTGTGAAAGTGTTTGGTTTTGCTCAAAATCTTCAAATTGTGTATATACTTTGTCATCAAAAGACTGGTCTTCTTCGACAGCATTGTAATAAGTAACTTCCATTTTGATTTGCAAACGCTGAATAGTAGCGACCTGCGAACCCCCTTGTGGTGCAACAGGAACAACTTCATAACCTACAATTCGTCCTTCAATCTGCATATCGCCTCCTGCTTGAACTAATCCTAAACGAGTATTTCGAAGATAAAATTCACGCAATTTTTCAGTTGCATTAATCGTAATTGTTGGTGGTCCTTGTCCTGCATCATTCAAAATAGGCTGAATAGAAAGCGTTTTGATTTTGGTATAATCAATCGTTCCCCCATTTAGTTTTAAAATAGATGCACCTGCACAGCTTGATAAAAGAAGAATCAAACTGAAAAAGAAGACTTTATTTATATATTTATTTATCATTTTTACTTGTAAACATGTCGCTCGTGGGGACACCAGCAACGGTTAAATCAAACCTTTCCATTGCTCGTGTCCCCACGAGCGATATAAATCCAACGCACAAAATTATCTATTTTATATTAGTATTGAAATTCAATTAACAATTATTTATCTAACTCATACTGTTTTATTTTTCTGTATAAAGTACGCTCCGAAATTCCCAAATCTTGGGCTGCATATTTTCTACGATTATTATTTTTATCTAATGCTTTAATAATCATTTCTTTTTCTTTTTTCTCTAATGAAAGTGTTTCTGGTTCTGATGCGATTTCTAGTTCATTTTCCTCTTCTACTTCTTTGGCATATTCTATGGCTGCATCATCATCTTGCTGCTCCAGAACTTGATTATAATTAGCAGAATTTGGATTAGACGGATTTAGATATAAAGGTAAATTAGAAGTTGAATCAGAATAAGAATCACCATTTTTACTTACATCATCAAAAAGATGTTCGTATTTTTGGAGCATTCCTGCACTTCCCTGTCCTTCCAAGATATTCAAAACGAGTTGTTTGAGTTCGGTTACGTCCCTACGCATATCAAAAAGAATTTTATATAGTAAATCTCTCTCAGAAAAATTATCTTTAGCTTGTTCGTTGCCAGAAAGTGCAGGAAGTGTGTTTGCTCGTGGCGCATTTTTAGGTAAATAACTTCTCAATATTTCGGCATCAATATTTCGGTTATCGGCTTCCAAAATAGACATTTGTTCTACCAAATTTTTGAGCTGACGAACATTCCCTGGAAAAGGATATGAAAGCAAAATCTGTTTAGCTTCATCATCCAAAATAATTGGTTTGCTACGATAACGCTCCGAAAAATCCCCTGCAAATTTACGAAAAAGAAGTTCTGTATCATCTTCTCTATCTCTCAATGGAGGAACAAAAATAGGAACAGTATTCAATCTATAATACAAATCTTCTCTAAACTTTCCTTCTTCGACAGCTTGAACCAAACGTACATTTGTGGCAGCCACAACACGAACATCCGTTTTTTGAGGTTTCGAAGAACCTACTTTTATAAACTCTCCATTTTCCAAAACTCTCAAAAGCATTGCCTGTGTATCAAGAGGCATTTCTCCAATCTCATCTAAAAAAATTGTTCCTCCATCGGCTTCTTCAAAGTATCCTTTTCGTGTTCCTGCAGCTCCTGTAAAAGAGCCTTTTTCGTGTCCAAAAAGTTCTGAATTGATTGTTCCTTCAGGAATTGCACCACAGTTGATGGCTATAAAAGTAGCGTGTTTGCGTGTGCTAAGTTGATGAATGATTTTAGAAAAAGACTCTTTTCCTGTTCCACTTTCGCCTGTAATCAAAACACTCATATCTGTTCCTGCAACTTGTGCAGCAACTTTGATGGCGTGATTGAGCAAAGGAGAATGTCCGATAATTCCGAAACGTAATTTTATGGGCTGAATGTCTATCATAGTCAAGTTTTACGTGTTTTTGGCAGGAGAAGTTCTATAAATTCAGTTTTGTTGTTGGTGGAGACACCATAGCCGTCAAGCTATAAAGAAATGTGCTATATTTTAGCTACGCTTACTTTC